>CAIXGT010000052.1 GCA_903919105.1 uncultured Spartobacteria bacterium
CCCATTCGCCGCCAGTGATCTCCGAAGCATCGCCAACGTACCGATCATGGGATGAAAATCAGAGGCAAGCAGAAAGACGCATCCAGCACTCTCCAATACCGAGGCAACCGAAGAAGGTTTGATGTGGAGTGTTATTCCGAGAGCCTCCAAGACATCGGCACTCCCACAGCGCGAACTGACCCCCCTATTCCCATGCTTCACGACTCGGGCACCCGCTCCTGCAGCAACAAACATCGCGGCGGTAGAGATATTAAGGAATCCAGCGCGGTCTCCTCCTGTACCACAGAGTTCCAGCAAAGGAGATACGGGATCACGCTCGATAGTCACTTTCACACCTCGGTTCAGGATGACATGGGCAAATCCAGCTAACTCAGCAGCCGTTTCCCCTCGTCGATGAAGCGCCGACAAGAAGGCACTCTTCGGTTCTTCTCCTATTTCCTCCCGTGTCAGGAGATCAAGCGAAGATGCAATTTCGGCATCGGAAAGCTGCGCATTAGACAAGGGATCGGGAAAGAGTTTGATCATCTCGGTACTTGCCTATCAAAAGAGCTATTCCAACACGAGCGTCATCGCACCGAAGAGAAGGAGCGCTCCGATCAGACGCCGAGTCATCACCCCTACCCGCTTTTGACTTGTGGAATAATCACCGGCTATCGATCCCAGTCCCCAGACGAGCAGGACACTCCAAAGACACCGCGATCCGTACAAAATATTGGTCATGGTGGCGCTTCCGAAGAGGCCTATCGACGAGTACATGGCGAGAGACTGAACGGCCAGCAGCAAGGCTCCGCCAAGAAGCCAGGGGAGAGAGGTGGAAAATGAGTTCCCCGCGACAAGGAAACTGAGGTTGCCGCCTCCACGAGAACTCGCCTTCAAACTTATCAGTCGAGGGACATACACCAACGAAAACAGACCCACGGAAGCGAACATGAGCGGGGCAAACCTACTGTATCCTACCGAGGGAACCCAGCGTTGTACCAAGACGTCGGTAAGGGCAAAAACGGCGGCAGCAGATAGGGACCAAGCAACAGCCTCCATCAGTCTCGCATGATTTCCGGCAGGAGAATAGGAGATCAGGGCAATGCCAAGGCTGGCCATTAAGGAGGCCAGCCAGATGGCATGAGGAAAACTTTTTCCAATCAGGAAAAAGGAGAAAAGTGCGACCAGTAGAACTTTGGATCCCAAGAGTGGCGTGGCGACGGAGACATCACCAGTGTCGATGGCCCTAAAGGTGAAAATCTGCCCCAGAAAAAACAACACTCCGCACACGACCGGCGGCAGGATCATCCCGAGTGCCAAGGGATGACCCGGCAATAACCAGAGTCCTTGGAACAAAATGGCCATGAATGTATTGCAAAAAAGATTCACCCAGGCACCCGATGCCCCGGCACCCAGAGCGCGCTTAATCGCGACTGCTCCGCAGGCGTAGCCAAAGCCTGCCGCCAGAGGCAGGACCAATGCGATGGGGCTCACGCCGGAAGAACCTCGTCCAGGATTCCGCGTAGCTTCTGAGCGGGCCACTGACCTGGAACCTGCGGGCTTCCAAGCCAACCGTAACAAAGCGGAGTGCCGAATCCCGCAAGTACGATTCTGGAAAAACGCCCGGCATCCCCCATCCCCATGGCGATGATAGGAATCTCGGTCCGGCTCAACTGGAGATCAATCAGACGCTGCAAGTCATGGCGGTCACGCAGCAGTGTCGCCACCTTGAAGAGATCTGCTCCCTGAGCAGCGGCTTGAGAAGCCAGCTTTTTTAACATGGGAAGCGTCGGAGTGGCCTTAAAATCATGATGGGAAAGGATGAGAGATCTTCCATGCTGATGGGCTTGGGCTATCACGGGTGCGAGTGAGCCGGCGGAGCGCAGCTCGATATCCAGAGCCGAAGCCCATGGAAGTGCGGATTCCAACAAAGCCTGACGGCTTGATTGGGAAAGATTCCCAGCACCACCCTCAGCGGGATGGCGGGCCGTTGCTATCAACGGAAGGGGCCAGCGCACAGGCAGTCCGGTCAGGGGCAGTGCGTCAAGCCTGACCTCGAGCAGATCAATACCTCGCAGCAAGGAATCCGCGGCCGTCGCCTTTTTTAAAAACTTTAGTCCGGCCTGGTCGTGAAGCGTTCCCACG
>CAIXGT010000053.1 GCA_903919105.1 uncultured Spartobacteria bacterium
CGCTTGGAGAGAATGGGGCGGAGGATCCACTCGAGGTCGAGTGCTCGGTTGTGGACGATGCGGAGCTGGACGTTGGTGGAGACTCCGGCCCTCGGGTGAGAGAAGACTTCCATGAAGTCGGAGGATGTGGTGGCCAGGAGCTTCCGGTTCATGAGGTGACGGACGGGCTGGCTCTTCATGAATTTCTGGAAGCGTGTCTTGGTATTGCCCTCGTAGGCGAAGTCGATGAGGCGGGCGACATCGCTCCAGGTGCGCTCGGCGAACTGCGGGTCCTGCGCGTGCATGTAGACCTTCGCCAGCTCGCGGCTGAGGACAGGCTGTGCGTTCGACTCGTTCTTGGCCTGGAGGAGTTTTTCGGCCTCAGTCTTGCTCTTGGTGCCTAGGCTCTCCCTAGCGCCCGTGGTGCAATCCTGGGCGTAGTAGGTGCCGTGGGAGCGGTTTGATCTGCGGTAGAGACGGTATCTTGCCTGCATGTGGAGTATCCGGGATATGCAGACCATGACCGAAAAAACTCCCCCTTTGGCTCCCGGTTGGGAGCAACATGCGAGTAGTGCTCGCTTTGTGGCATCCTTGGTTCGGGTAGTGCCTCCGCGATCCGAGGAGGGACACTTTTAGGGACACTTGGCCCAAAAAGACCCTTTTTAGGGCGCCTCTCAAAATGGCAAGCCCTGTATTTATAAGGGTTGGCGGTCGATCGAGAGGCATGGCGGAGGGGGTGGGATTCGAACCCACGGAGGCTTGTGACCTCTCCGGTTTTCAAGACCGGTGCAATAAACCGCTCTACCACCCCTCCAAGTTTCAGAAATTGAACGTAATGGGATTGCGGGCATCAAGTCGAGACTTGCCGCGTTTGACAAAAAAATTGCCGAATCTCTTCGTCCCCATCAACCTACCGCGAGAGATCGCCCTGAGTCAGGATCTGATACCCCTCGCCCTGAAGAACGGTTGAGGCGCACTCGTTGTCATCGACATGGAGGACCAGTAAGGCCTTCCCACGGGGACGCACCAGCAAGGGATAACTGAAAAGGAGATTCACCTCGGCCATCAGCAGGCAATTCAGCACACGGCCCAAATCTGCGGCCCCTTCCGCCAACTCCACGACAAGCACGGTGGTCTCGACATGAGCAATATCCCGCTCATGCAACAGCTTCCCCACCAGCACGGGATCGCTCACAATCATCCGTGCGATGGCGGATTCAGCTGAATCCACGATGCTGAAGGCCAAAACAATGACTCCCTTGTGCTCGAAGAACTTCACCACCTCAAGGAGGGCTCCCACCTTGTTGTGGAGAAAGATCGAGAAGTGCTTCACGGGCACCCCTGTTACGGTTTCCTTGGTGGCTGAGGAGGGCGATGACATGGGATTATTTGTAGCAGTAGACTAGGGAGAAATCGAGCGACCCTTCGGTCGGTCTGTTTGTTTTCTTCATCCCCTCCACTCCGATAAAGTACTTCCCACTTTGAGTCGGCGCAACTCCGGCTGCACTCCGTGTCCCTTCGGCGTTGGCCTCATTGTGCCAGAGTTCGGTTTTCACTGGCTTGCCGGAGGCATCATAGACTGTGACGCGCAGCAGGGCTCCGGTCGCCTGAGAGGCAGCCACAAACCAGTAATTCTCTCCTGCAAAGAGCGTCACCTGGAGAAAGACGGGCGCTCCTTTGGAGAGAGTGGCGCTCCACTCCCCATCACGGATCCTGAACCCGTCGTTCTGAAAAGCCCCGGCCGTTTCCAAAGCCATCCGGCGTGATTCCGTCGGAATCGATTCCATAACTTTCGCCGATGAAGAAACTGTATCCTGTGCCATCATCCTCGCAGAAAAACCGAGCAGCAGGATCACCGTCAGGGATAGCGTTTCCCTCAACATGATTTTTTTGATTCTCATGATTTGGGTGGTTTAGTGCTCAATGCGGGAGAGGGAGTGGCGGTGGGTGCTGGAGTCGAGGAACTGAGGATCGCTTTCACGACAACCGAGCAATCGTCATAAATCTTTTTATAGTTTTTCCGCAGGGTATCACCCTTCGGATCGGGATTTTCAAGTAGGGAGGCCGTTGTTTCCAGGGTTCGCTTTACCGCCGGGACTAGGGCCTCTCTCTTCATACGATCGGGAAGAGCATCGAGTTGCGTGGCTAGCTTTCTGGCCAACTCTGGCTGATAGATCACCCCTGCCCCCTGCAGCGAATCACTGGCAAGCACGACACCAGTGGCGACCTCCAGGCCTCTCAGCCATGCGGCGGCGGAAGTGAGAATGACCAGATCGCGGTCTTTCTGCCCCATCATGGTGTTTTTAACCTCGTTCTCTGTGGCCTCCAGCTCATCGGAAAGAGCGTCCCAATCGTTATTATCGGCAAATTCCATGAGGCTGTTTCCTCTCCCGAGCAGGCTCTGGCTAACACCCAGTGACTTGGCCAGGGCCATCAACTCGCGGCCGACATTCTTAACCTGCTGACCATCCTGAGCCTCAACCGCGATATAACCGTTGGCCGTGAGAACGCCGACAGCAAGGGCAAGCTGGGGACGCTCGGTTGTCACCGGTGCGGTGGCAGGCGTGACAAGCGTGGCCCAATTGGGTCTGCAGGCCTTGTTCAGCGCTGCAAAGACCTCTCCAGGAGATGGCACACTCAGGGCGTCCAGGAAAACGGCGACCTGTTTCTGCGGCTCCGTCATCGGGGTATTCGCAGGGTCCATGGACTGGGCTCCGTGGCAAGCGATGGCCATCAGCGCCAGAACGCCAAAATGTCTGCCAGTCTGCATGATTTCTAGATACACCAGATGATCGCATGTTGCCAGAACCGAACCACTCCCCCACATTCGAGAGTAGTAACACCATCCGCCGCACCGATCTGCCGATCGAGGAACTGCGCGAAGGAATCATCTCCGAACTGACCGGGGGCAACCGCGTGATCGTGGAAGCTCCCACGGGTTCAGGAAAATCGACCCAGATTCCCCAGATGCTGCTCGATGCGGGGATCCTAGGTTCAGGTCGCGCCGTGATCCTTCAGCCAAGAAGGCTTGCCGCTCGTATGCTAGCTGCCCGTGTCGCTCATGAACGCAAGGGCCGTGTTGGTGACGAAGTCGGTTACCGGATCAGGCTGGATGATGCCTCAAGCTCCACAACACGCCTCCTCTTTGTCACCGAAGGCATTCTTGTACGCCAGATGCTGGGAGATCCTGACCTGAGGGGAGTGAGTGCTTTGCTCTTTGATGAATTCCACGAGAGGCACCTCTACAGCGATATCTCGCTGGCCCAGGCGCTGGAGCTTCAGGCGACCCGTCGACCCGATCTGAAGATCATCGTCATGTCGGCGACCTTGGATACCTCAGCGCTGGCCGACTATCTGCAACCCTGTGCTGTCCTCCGCTCCGGGGGACGGACGCATCCCGTCGATATCGAATACCTCACCCGGGATCCCGGAGAGGAGAAGCCCTGGGACCTCGCTGCCGATGCTGCGGAGACCATGCTGTAGAAGACCACCGGCAACCTCCTAGTCTTCATGCCCGGCACCTACGAGATCTCGCGGACCATCTCGACGCTGAGGGTAAGGCTACCGGCAACGATTGCCGCCTTGCCCCTTCACGGGGAACTCACTCCCGCCGATCAGGATGCGGCTGTCTCTTCGGGCGGCGGCCGCAAGGTGATCGTGGCGACCAACGTTGCGGAAACCTCCCTGACCATCGACGGGGTCACCGGCGTCATTGACAGCGGCCTAGCCCGAATCGCGAGTTTCGATCCCCGGCGTGGCATCAACACACTCCTGATCGAGAAGATCAGTCGGGCCTCAGCTGATCAGCGTGCGGGCAGGGCGGGACGCACAGCACCCGGGGTCTGTCTCCGTCTCTGGACCGAGCGTGAACACACTCGACGCATCCCCCGCGAGGCTCCGGAGATCCATCGTGTCGACCTGAGTGAGGTCCTACTCACGCTCAAGGCCGCTGGATTTGCTTCCATGGATGCGATCCGCTGGCTGGATGCTCCCAAGGATCAGGCCCTGACACGGGCGGAAACACTCCTGCGGGATCTCGGGGCACTCGATCATGACGGAGAAATCACTCCGATGGGACGACGGATGCTGGCCTTCCCCACGCATCCCCGTTATGCCCGCATGCTTTTGGCGGCCCAAGAGTACGGCTGTGTCCGCGCCGTGGCCCTGATGGCGGCACTGACCCAGTCGCGTCCGCTACTGCTTCGCACAGACCGCAAGACGGAGGAGGAGCGTCAGGATCTCTTCGGCGGTGGAGGCTCCGACTTCTTGGTAATGGCCCGCGCCTTCCGCTGGGCTGAGAAGAATGATTTCCGGGCAGACCGCTGTCGCCAACTCGCCGTCCATGGCGATGCCGCACGTCAGACAGCCAAGATCTTCGAGCAGTTCCTCAGACTTGCCGAGAATCAGGGACTCGATGTAGACGCTCCATCGGCGCCGGACGAATCCTTGGCCCGCTGTATTCTGGCCGGATTTGCCGACCAGGTGGCACGTCGGCGAGGCGCAGGTACAAACCTCTGCGATATCGTACATGGACGCCGAGGACTGCTTACCAAGGAGAGTGCCGCCGCAGAAAGCCGGCTAGTGGTTGCCGCGGAGATCAGCGAGATCGGTCAGGGCAGCGGCGATGTCCGCGTCCAACTCTCGATGGTGACCGCCATCGACGAGCAGATGCTGAGGGATCTCTTCCCGGACGAATTCATTGATAGGAACGACTACTTCTTCGACACATCCACCAACCGCGTCGTGAAGCGCACTGAGAAGGTCTTCAGGGATTTGGTGCTCGAATCGGTTCACCGCGATGCCCAGCCATGCGAGGAAGCCTCCATCGTCTTGGCTGCTGCTCTGGCCGAAGGGGATCTTCCCCTCCCCACGTGGAAGGAAGAGACCGAGGAGTGGATGCAGCGGGTTCAATGGCTGGCCCATCACCATCCGGAGCTCGAACTTCCCTTATTCGATGAGACAGAGCGCCAACTCGCTCTGGAGGAGTGGTGCCGGGGAGCGGTGGGCTACCGCGAAGTAAAGGATAAACCGGCTCTCCCGGCTCTCCAGTCGCTGCTGAGTCCAGCCCAGCGCTCGGCCCTTGAACGTCTCGCTCCCGACCGCCATGAACTCCCCGGAGGGCGCAAGGCCCGCCTGCTCTATAAGGCAACCGGCCAGGTCACCATGAGCGCCCTGATCCAGGATCTGTACGGCGTGACATCCGCTCCGAAACTGGCAGGGGGGAAAGCCGAGGTGACGATCGAGATCCTGGCTCCGAATCGTCGACCCATCCAGATCACACAAGATCTCAACTCCTTCTGGAAAGAGACCTATCCGAAGATCAAGCCGGAGCTATCACGCCGCTACCCAAAGCACAAGTGGCTGTAAGCGACTGAGGGATGACAGCTGAATAAAAACTTAAAACAGTTGGCTGATTGTTTATACATTTCAACCCTTCAACTTTTTAACGCTTTAACCCTTAATTCGTCTTGGGGAACTGGGGCGGATTGCTCACATAATCCGAGTCGGAGGACTTGGTGGAAGAGGAGCTCGAACCCGTCATCTTCTCCTGACTCCAAGATGCTGCGCCGGTGATGTCTTCCCCAACTCCTTTGAAGGTGTTGCATCCGGCAAGCAGGAGAGGAGCCGCAATCAGAGGAATGAACAGCAGAGTTTTCATAGTGAGATCCATAACTCCAGTCGTACTGCTTGTCATTCCATTTTCTCGAGCAGTTCCTGAAACGGCCCATACTCCCCGGCATAGAACGGATATCCCGCTCCTTCAGAACCCTCAGAACTATCGGAACCCTTGGGACGATACCGCCAATGCTTATAGCTCCAGAGCCAGAGTTCGGGATGGGCTTGGAGACTTGGTTCCAAAGCGTCCCAGCAGGCTTGGGCAATCTCTGCGGGAGTACTTTCTGCATTAACGGGGAGCTCAGGAAGGTAGCGAACGATGTAGCCTCCGTCGGGACGCGGCAGGCAAACCACGGGGACAAGCGACGCGCCGGTCCGTAGGGCAAGTTCCGCCGGTAAACGGGTTACCGGAGTCAGGAAGCGCCCGAACTGTCGGATCACAACAGGACCCTCGCTCGGCTTCAGATTCAGATCTATCAGCATGCCCATCTTGCCTCCATCCTTGAGATAACGGATGGTGCGGAGCATGGCTCCCTTCTGAGGCATGATCTCTTGGCCGAGAGCGGATCGCCATCCGTCGAAGAGAGGGCCGAGCAGCGGATTCTTTAGGTTCTGGGCGATGACCGGGAAATTCCCAAAATGCCGGCAGGTGATCTGACTGAGCCACTCGAAGTTCCCTGCATGAAGGCAGAAATAGAGAGCAGGCCTTCCCTCGGCACCATGGGAGGGCATCGGATCGAGTCCCTCGGTGGTGATGATCTCGTCCAATACTTCCTTCGAGAGATTCGAGGACCAGAGAAGCTCAAGAGCCGTTCGAGCAAAGACGCCGTAGGATTTTCTTCCGATACAATCATACTCTGCCTCCGAATAGCGCTCTCCGAAAGCTGAGCGCAGATTTGCAA
>CAIXGT010000054.1 GCA_903919105.1 uncultured Spartobacteria bacterium
CCGTAGGAGCCTGACTCGAGATTGCCGCGGTAGTCGTCGAGGGGGTGGCCGGTGACATAGAAGCCGAGGAGTTCCTTCTCGTGACCCAACATTTCTGAGCGTGTCCAGCGCTCGACGGATGTTTCAGTTCCCGATGTTGCTTTGGAGGGAGTCGGTGCAAGATCTGTAAAGGTGTCGAAGAGGGAGACTTGGCCGCTGGCTCGGTCTTTCTGGACGGAGGCGGCGGCACCCATAGCCCCCTCGATTGCGGCATCGAGAGCGGCACGATAACGGCTGTCCCAATCGAAGGCGCCGCACTTCACAAGACTCTCCAGGATTTTCTTGTTCACTGTCCGGGAGTCGAGGCGCGAGCAGAAGTCCTCCAGCGATTTGAAAGGACCATTTGCCTCGCGGTCGGCGATTGCGGTTTCCATCGCCGCTTCGCCGACATTCTTGATGGCGGCCAGTCCGAAGCGGATGGCTTTGCCTCCCGGGATCTCCTCAGGCAGGAACGTGAGGGCGCTCCGGTTGACATCCGGTGGTAGGATCGAGATCCCCATGCGGGCACATTCGCCGACGAAGGTTGCAATCTTGTCGGTGTTGTTGATTTCGTTACCGAGCAGTCCGGCCATGAACTCGACGGGGTGATTGGCCTTCAGATAGGCAGTCTGGTAGGAGAGGAGCCCGTAGGCGGCGCTGTGGCTCTTGTTGAATCCGTACTGTGCGAACTTCTCCAAGAAGTCGAAGATGGCGTTGGCCTGCTTGCCGGGGATCTGGTTGACCCGGGCACAGCCCTCGACAAAGACCTCGCGCTCCTTGGCCATCTTCTCGGTGTCCTTCTTACCCATGGCACGGCGCAGGAGATCGGCCTGACCGAGCGTGTAGCCGGCCAGGGCGCTCGCCGCCTGCTGCACCTGCTCCTGGTAGACGATGATGCCGTAGGTCTCCGAGCAGATCTTCTCGAGCAGGGGATGAGCATACTCGATCTTCTTCCGGCCTTTCTTGCGATCGATGTAGTCGTCGATGAACTGCATCGGTCCCGGGCGGTAGAGGGCGATCAGGGCGATGATGTCGGTGAAGTGCTCGATCTGAAAGCGCTTGGCCGTGGCTACCATGCCGCCGGACTCCAACTGGAAGACACCGATCGACTCGCCGCGGTTGAGCAGGTCGAAGGTCGCCTGGTCATCCATCGGGAGCTTCGAGATGTCGAAGTCGGGCGAGTGCCGATGGATCAGCTTTACGGCGTCATCGATGACGGTAAGGGTCTTCAGTCCCAGAAAATCCATCTTGAGCAGACCCAGGTCTGTGAGGGGGGCCATGGAGTACTGGCTGACGATGTTGCCGTCGTTAGCCCGGGTGAGGGGGATGTACTCGGAGAGATCGCGGTCGGCGATGACGATGCCAGCCGCATGGACGCCACTATTGCGGGAGAGTCCCTCGAGGATACTGGCGTAGCCCCAGAGCTGGGCGGTGGAGGATTCCTCTTCGACGGCTTTCTTCAGCTCGGGGTTCTTATCGATCGCGCCGGGCTTTTTCTCCCCTTTCTTCTCGGTGCTGTTGAGAGAGATATCGAGCTCGTTCGGAATCATCCGAGAGATACGGTCTGCGTCGCCGTAGCTCCAGCCGAGGACGCGGCCGACATCGCGGATGACGCTCTTCGCTCCCAGGGTGCCGAAGGTGATAATCTGGGAGACGGCCATCGTGCCGTACTTCTGGCGGACATACTCGATCACCTCGCCCCGTCGATTCTGGCAGAAGTCGACGTCGATATCGGGGGGGCTGATACGGTCGGGGTTCAGGAATCGCTCGAAAAGGAGTCCGTAACGGAGCGGATCGAGATCGGTGATTCCGAGCACATAGGCGATCAGTGATCCGGCCGCAGAGCCGCGACCGGGACCGACCGGTATTCCCTGGCTCTTCGCGTAGTTGATGAAATCCCAGACGATGAGGAAGTAGCTTGTGAAGCCTGTCTTGTAGAGGACCGAGAGCTCAAACTCGAAGCGTTCACTGATGACTGGATCCTCTATGGCCCGATCGCCGTAGCGCTTGCGGAGTCCCTCTTCGCAGAGTTCGCGCAGATAGCCTTCGCGCGTCTTTCCCTCCGGAGGTAGGTAGTCAGGGTATTTGGACTTTCCGAATTCGAGCTTGGCATTGCAACGTTCCGCGATGGCCAGCGTATTGGTGATGGACGAGGGTTGATCGGCGAAGAGAGCAGCCATTTCCTCGCCGCTCTTGAAGTAGAGCTCGGGGACATAGCGCATCCGCTTCTCGTCATGGATCATCGCCCCGGTACCAATACAGATCATGACGTCGTGGGCCTCGTGGTGGGAGCGCTCCAGGAAATGGACGTCGTTAGTGGCGACCAAGCCGAGGCCGAGGTCGCGGGAGATGTCGATCAGACCGCTACGGTTACGCCGCTGCTGCTCGATGCCATGATCGGCCAGCTCGATAAAGAAATTCTCCTTTCCGAAGAGATCGCGGTAGGTGGCCGCTGTCTCGAGGGCCTTGGCGTTCTGTCCCTCGCTCAGGGCCATATTGACCTCTCCTTTCAGGCAGCCGCTCAAGGCAATGAGACCCTGACTGTGCTTGGCCAGGAGTTCGCGATCGACGCGGGGCTTGTAGTAGAAGCCTTCGAGGTGGGCCGCTGTGCTGAGCTTCACCAAGTTCCGGTAACCGGCGTCATCGGATGCGAGGAGCGTCATGTGGAAGGCTACATCCTTGCCTCCATTGCTTGTCTTCTTTTCGTGCATCGACCCTGGCGCGACATAGATCTCGCAGCCGATGATGGGCTTTACCTTGGCCTTCTCGGCCGCCTGATAGAACTCCACTGTCCCGAAGAGATTCCCGTGGTCCGTCAGGGCGATTGCCGGCATTTCTAGCTCGGCAGCTTTCTTGACGAGTTCCTCCATCCGAATCGCTCCGTCCAGCAGCGAGTACTCGCTGTGGACGTGGAGATGGACGAATGGGGTCTTTGCCATCCGAAAAGGTTACGGTTAGCGGTCAATGCGGGCAAGAGGGCAAGTGAAAGACCCCTCCAAAAAGAGCACCAATCAGAGGTTTTTTTCGGCAATCACGAGCAGTCCGCGAAGAGTCAGCAGTGGATCGACCAGATCAATGAGATCGATGACCTTGCTCCCTCCATTCTGTCCAGAGAGTCGGGCTACAAGTTCTGCGTCTCCCCCCGTAGCGATGACAAAAGGCTTCTTCCCTTTGAAGGTCTCTCGAGTAATCCGAGCCACGGCCTCCCGGACGAGTCCTACAGCCCCAAGCAGGAGTCCAATCCGGATGGCCTCATCTGTGCTTTTGCCAACGCTCGAAGTGATTTTTCTGATAAGGGTGAGAGGCAGGAGTGCAGTCCCTTCATGGAGGGCCTTGGCGGCGATGGGGAGTCCAGGGGCGATAATCCCTCCAAGATAGCTTCCCATGGCATCGATGACATCGAAGGTCACAGCCGTTCCGAAATCGACGACTATGGCCGGAAGCTTACCGCATTGCGCGGCGGCCGCGGCATTGGCCAGACGGTCCGCCCCGATTGTGCGGGGATTCGGGTAGGAGATGGGGACTCCTCCCGGTACCCGGTAATCTACCCAGAGAGGGCGGCAGGTTAGTGATCCGGCAATGATCCGGCTTGCCCCGGGCACAACGGAGGAAATGACTGCCAGATCGAGTTTTGCCCTGGTTCCCCGGAAATGATCAGGTGTGAGTTCTGAAGTTGCGATCTTAGTGACTCGTCCGATCTTTCCATCACTCGCCACAGCGATCTTGGTAAAGGAGTTGCTGACATCGACCAGCAGGATTTTCCTTTTCATGACGGACGGGCTATCCGCCTACACGCCGGAGGCATTCGCCAGATCCGCTTCTTCGGGGGGAAGGGCGCCCTGGAATCGCTTCTTATCGATCGCTTTCATATAGGCCTCATGCGGACTGATCGTTCCATCCAGCATCTTCTCCCAGATGGCGTCATCCATGAACTGCATCCCCTCGGATTTGCCGGCCACGATGACATCCTGAAGCTTCTGGGTGGCTCCCTCACGGATGATGGCGGAGACGGCATTGTTCACTTTCAGGATCTCGTTGATGGCGACGCGGCCCTTGCCGTCGGCTTTCTTGAAAAGAAGCTGAGCCACGACCCCTCGCAGTGAGGAAGCCAGCATGGTGCGGACCTGCGCCTGCTGATCGGCAGGGAAGGCATCGATCATACGGTCGACTGTTTTGCGGGCGTTGTTGGTGTGCAGGGTGCCGAAGACCAGGAGTCCGGTTTCGGCTGCGGTCAGGGCTAGGGAGATGGTCTCCAGATCGCGCATCTCACCCACAAGAACGATGTCGGCATCCTCGCGGAGGGCGGCCTTCAGACCAGCGGCGAATGAGGGGGCATGCTCAGGAACCTCGCGTTGGGTGATGATGCTGCGCTTGTTGCGATGGACGAACTCGATCGGCTCCTCGATGGTGACAATGTGGCGGCCGTAGTTGGTATTGATATAGTCGATCAGGGCCGCGAGCGTGGTGCTCTTGCCGGATCCTGTGGGTCCGGTCACCAGGACAATGCCGCCGCGCATATCGCCGAATTCCTTGATCACTTCAGGGACGTTGAGCTGCTCAAGTGTGAGGATCTTGGTGGGAATGATACGGAAGACCGCGCCGTAGCCGTGGGCCTGCTTGAGGTAGTTACAGCGAAAGCGGCTGTTCTCATCCATCTGGTAGGCGAAATCGAGATCTCCGCATTCCTCGTACTTCTGCCATTTCTCTGGCGTGCAGATTTCGCTGAGCATGTAGGCCATCTGTTCGCGGGTGAGGGGAACTGAATCTGCCCAGATCGGGACGATTTCTCCGTGTTTGCGGATTTTCGGGGGTTGTCCCTCGGAGAGATGCAGATCGGAGGCCCCGTTTTCGATGAGTGCCTGGAAGAGTTCGTCGATGTATGCCATGGCTGCTAAATAGGTTCAGGCCCCGATGACGATACGCATCTCGGTCTTGTTCTCGGCCCGGTAGAGCGCCTCCTCGGCAGTGATGATTCCTTGGCGGTAGAGCTCGGCCACAGACTCGTCCATCAAGATCATGCCAGCCTTCTTTCCAGTCTGTATAATGCCGGGAAGCATGAATGTCTTTGCTTCGCGGATGACGTTTCCGATGGCCGGGGAGTTGAGCATGATCTCCATAGCGACGGCACGTCCCATGCCGTCGGCCTTGGGAATGAGCTGCTGGCTGACAATGCCGCGGAGCGATTCACTCACCATCATGCGTATCTGGTCGCGCTGGTCGGCGGGGAAGACGTCGAGCAGTCGGTCCAGGGTCCGGGGGGCATTGCTCGTGTGAAGCGTGCCGAGAACCAAGTGACCTGTCTCCGAGGCTGAGATAGCCAACTGGATAGTCTCGAGATCGCGCATCTCGCCGACCATGATGACATCTGGATCCTCACGGAGAGCGCCCCGGAGTGCGGCTGCAAAGGATTTGGTATGCGTGTGGACTTCGCGCTGCGTCACCTGGCAGCGGGCTGAAGGAATGATATATTCGATCGGCTCCTCAAGGGTGATGATATGATCGCCTCGGTGGAGGTTGATCTCCTGAACGAGTGCGGCAAGCGTCGTGGTCTTACCGCTACCCATGGGTCCGGTGACTAGGACTAGTCCATTGTGATACTGGGTGAGCAGCTTCAGCTGATGAGGCATTCCCAGCTCATCGAGCGTCCTGAGGTTGCTCGTAATGATGCGGAAGGCCAGATCGTAGCCGAGTCGCTGGCGTACCACGCTGGTGCGGAAGCGGCCACTCGCATTGTTGTAGGCGAAGTCGACGTCACCATGATCCACCAGCCGTTGCCACTGCTGCTCGTCGAGGAACCCCTTCACCAGTGCCTCAGTGTCCTCAGCTGTGAGTTTGGGTGCGTTCTCCCACATCGGAAGCAGGACCCCGTAGCGACGGCAGGTCGGAGGACTGGAAACGCTGAGGTGGATGTCGGAGGCATCAGCCTCTTTGCCAAGATTCAGGTAGTCATCGACATGACCCAGTAATGTGGGATCGGAGAGCAAACTCATGGGGGCGGAAAAACCAATTAAAGGCGAGAATTTCTAACTAGGGTCGCCCCCGTTTAGCAAGTCCTGCCTTGGCTGCATTCGTGGCAAGTTCCACGACAAGAGGCTTCAGGATGGGGTACAAAATCTTCCCCACTTCCAGCGCTCCTGAGATCCAGCCGACCTTGGCAATTGCCCCGACTGCTTGCACCGAAGCAGAGGCGATTGTCTCTGAGGTTTTTTTTTCCTGTTTAGGGGAAGTTTCTTGATGGACTCCTCGCCTTCGATTTCCACCACGGCCACCAAAGAGCGTGGCGATCAGTCCAGCGGCTGCGGCCCCGCCGACCCAACGCAGGGGATGATGGCGGACGGATTCGGTAAAGCGCTTTTGGATGTCCAGATCCGTGAGGAGTCCGGCGTACTGGCGGGAGATAATAATTCGGCTTTCCCTGACGCTCTGCTGGAGTTTGGAAAGTTCAGCCTCCGAAGTATTCATCGTGTGGTGGAAAAGTTGGAAGAGTTGGGAGAGGTGGGAGAGGTGGGAGAGGTGGGAGAGGTGGGAGAGGTGGGCGTAGCAGAAATTGAGAATGGGTCGTTGCCGGTGGTACTTCCCAAGGCCTCGATATCACGACGCAGTTCCGCAGTGGTCGCCTCAAAGGGGCGCGGATTGATGACTCGGGCGCGGAGCATCTGATAGAGTATACCCAAGATTCCCAGATGGAGTAGTCCGGCAGCGGCGAGTGAGACCGGCCATCCCCACTTGAGGTAGGTGGCCAGTAGTGCAATCAAGGCTCCGATCAGAGCGACATAGGCGATCATAGCCACCAGGACGATCGCCATTAGGAGAATAAGTCCCGCAATGCTCTGACGGATAAAGAGACGACCTTCCAGTGCGGCCAGAGAGCCAAGCGAGAAGAGATGGCGCAACAACCCGGCGGTCAGTCCCGTGACTCTGGAGGGAATACCGCCCGGCAAATCCTGGGAATTCCTCATAGCGGGTGAACCTGATCGTACTGGGAAAAGAAAAAAATAAAAGAAAAGCTCCAGTTTAGCGTCGACGCAGGAGCAGTCCTAACACGAGCCCTGCGGCAAAGGTGATGCCGACGGCACGGAAAGGATTGTCCCGGACATAATCCTCGGCTTGGTTGGCGAGTTCCTCGAACTGGTCGCGGTATTCTAATGCTGCCTCTTCGGCACGATGAGCAACATTGCCATAACGGTCGATCGCTTCTTGGGAGAGATCTCCGTACTTGGCTTTGGCTGTCTGGGAAAGATCGGCGTAGGTGGAGCGTGCAGCTTCCCTAAGATCCTTAGCGGCGGCTTCGATCTCCACTCGTCCGGTTGCGTAGGCCGAGCGGGCGCTAGACTTTGCAACTTCAGCCACTTCGCGGGCAGCCGCGGCGGTGGTCTCAAGGGCTTTTTTGGCGTGGGCTTGGCTGCTTTCAAGCTTTTCGGAGGCGCTGGAGTGATTCGTGGAGTCAGTCATGGTATTGCGGGGTTGAATAGGATTTGGAATGGGGAGTTGTTGATTTAAGAATCGCAGAAGTGAGCTTGTTGGCAAGGCGTCATCAATGCATCACCCTCCATCGGTGGGAGAGTCCGCAAGGGAGCTTTTGGTGATCCATCGTTCCGATTAACGAGAGTTGCATGGTCTCCACTGAACCGCCGAGGCGGGAAAGGCGTTTCGAGATCATGGATTGGGCAATGTCGTCCAGAGTGTCGCTGTAGGTATTCAGCAGAAGAAAGAGGGGTTGCTCGGAGAGCGCCTCCTGAGCTGTATCGATCAGGAAGGGAAGATGCTCGGAGAGTTTCCAGAGTTCACCTTTCTTACCTCGTCCAAAGGAAGGGGGATCCATGATAATGCCTTCATAGCGGTTGCCCCGGCGGATCTCCCGCTGAAGGAA
>CAIXGT010000055.1 GCA_903919105.1 uncultured Spartobacteria bacterium
AAGCATGAAGGCCTTTGGCGAGCTTGTCCTTGTAGGAGTGGCAACGCTCCAGAAGTCCCATCGGGGTGACCGTGGAAAGGATCCAGGCAAGTTCCGGAATGCAGCTGATATCGCTCTGGTTAAAGAGACATGCCTTTGCGGGATCAAGGCCGCAGGCGAGGAAGTCGATCGCCACCTCCCGTGAGTTTCGGCGTAATGCCTCGGGATCCCTGACCGTCGTGAGCGCATGAAGATCGGCAATGAAATAGAAGGCCTCTCCTTTCCCCTGAAGCTCGATAGCCGCTTTCATCATCCCGAAGTAATTGCCGAGATGGGGAAGTCCGGTGGGCTGTATTCCAGAGAGGATGCGCATGGGGAAAAGTAAAAAGTTAGAAAGTGAAAAAGTTGAAGTGTAAGAAGGATGACATCTTTTAACCTTTCAACGCTTTAACTTTTTTAACCTTCCGAGCGATCAATAAACCAGTTTGCGATGGATCCAGATGCTCTGAAGCAGGCCCATGCAGGCGATCGTGATGAGCAGGAACGAGCCACCGTAGCTGATCATCGGCAGAGGGAGTCCGGTGATCGGTGTTACGGCTACAGTCATGCCGACGTTCATGAAAATGTGTGTGAAGAGAAGCATCACGATTCCGACCGAGAGTAGTCTTCCCAATAAATCTTGGGCTTGGAATGCCACATAGAGACCACTCAGCAGCAAAATCCCGAATGTCGCGATCAGGAGGATGGCGCCCAAAAATCCATGCTGTTCCCCGAAAACCGAGTAGATGAAGTCGGTGTGAACGATCGTGCTCGGGAGATAACCGAGCTCATTGAGAGTATTGTGAGCCTTGAATCCCTTACCCCAGAACCCAGCACTACCGATCGCATTGAGCGATTGATTGATGGTCCAGCCAGCACCTTGGGGATCAAGTGAAGGATCGAGAAAAATCAGGATCCGATCTTTTTGATACGGCTTGAGTCCGAAGTTCACGACAAGAGGTATCAAGGCTACTCCCATGAGAAGGAGCGTGACCAGATAGCGAACTTGGACACCGGCAACAAACAGCATGGCAAAAAGCACGGGTAACCAGACAAGAGTACCACCCAGATAGGGTTGGACCAGAATGAGTACGCACGGAACGAGCGTGATTATCAGACAAATAAGAATACGGAGCGCCGGATGCATGCCCTCGCTTTCGCTCAGAAAGAGGGCAAAGAGAAGCACTCCGCTGAAAATCGCCATTTGAGAGGGCTGGAAGTTTCCGAAGCCAAGATTCAGCCAACTCCTAGCTCCGAAAACCTTCACCCCGATGAAAAAGACAAGGACAAGAAGGATGACGCTCAGGATGTAGAGGGGTATGGCACCCAGTCTGACCCATTGGTAATCATTGAAGGCGATGATAAAAAAGACGGGGATGCAGATCAGCATCCATTTGATTTGGCTAATCCAGAAGGGCATGTCCCTCATCCATGTTGCGCTGTAGATCGCATAGATGCCAAATGAGCATAGGGCCAGCATCACGATCAGAAGCGGCTTATTGAGGGCGCGAAACTTACGCGCGAGCATGAGGGTGTTCATGGAGTCGTTCTTAGATTCGTGGGACAGCGGCAAGTAGTTCGCGGGTGTAGGGATCCTGAGGGTCTTCCAGCACCTCTCTCGAGGGTCCCGATTCGACTATCTTTCCATGGTGCAGAACGAGCACCGAGTCGCTTATGTGTTCCACAACCGCAAGATCGTGCGCGATGAAGAGCATGGCTAATCCCAGTTCTTCCTGAATGTCCTGCAGGAGATTAACAATCTGGGCCTGAACGCTGACATCCAGCGCGCTGACCGGTTCGTCGCAGATGAGGAACTCCGGTTCGACTGCCAGCGCACGAGCGATCCCGATCCTTTGACGCTGACCACCACTGAACTCATGAGGGTATCGCGCTCCCATCTCGGGTGTCAGACCCACACGACGTAGCAGAGCGGCGACCCGATCGGAACGCTCGCCCGCATTCAGTTCCCTAAAATGAATTTCCAGAGCTTCTCCGATGATCCGAGCAACGGTCATACGGGGATTCAGGGATCCGAAAGGATCCTGAAAAATATACTGAATCCTGCGACGCAGTGGGCGGAATTCCGCTTCGGTCATGGGTAGAATATCCGTTCCCTTCCAGAAAGCCTCTCCCGATGTTGCGGCGACGAGTTTCACCAAGGCTCTGCCGATCGTAGTTTTGCCACTTCCGCTCTCTCCAAGAAGGCCCACGGTCTTACCCGGTGGCACGGAAAAGCTCACGCCATCCACCGCCTTGAAGACACTGGTTTGGCGTTGAAGGATTCCGGATCGGATCGGGAAATGAACCTTGAGATCGCGCACCTCCAATAATGGAGTGAGGCTTTCGCCCTGAAGTTTTTGTTGAGAAGTCACGAGCGGCAACCTCTCTCCAAGAAAGTTAAAAATTCTTCCGTGTTCTCGAAATCCAGCAGATTCTGCATGGTTTCGGGAGCGCTACAGACCCGTGAAATGGCCCCTAGGATCCTGAGATATTCATTATTCAAGGCCTCGGGAATGGCCGCGACGAAGATCAGGTGAACTCTTTCCTCACGTCCCGGCATGAGGATCCCGGCAGTGCTCCGGCCCGCAGCCAGTACCAGATCCGAGACGCTTTCAGTCCTGCAGTGGTGAAGAAACATGGCGCCAGGAACTTCGCGAAAGGTTTCGTTGAGAGAATGGGCGAGGAGGGCTAATCGTAGCTCCTCCCAATCACGGACACGCGCATCACTTCTGAGTGGGGAGAGGATTTCCTCCAACGCATCGTGATGATCGGAAGCCTTCAACTGAAGTCTGACGTCCTTGCTCAGCAGGGAATTACTAAGGGTATTCATGAGAGGGGATCAGGCTTTGCTAAATATTGCTACCGCTCCATTTCAGTTTTTGACGGAGTATTTCGGGGAAGTTGCTGTCGGGCATCATGGCAAGCGGAAGTGTCAGCGGCGAGAGTTGCAGGACTACCTGTTCTGAGGGTTTTAGGGCATTTGGGGGTCGTCCATCAATTGTTACAAAGACTTCCTGATTGCCCGAGGAGCGGATGACCACCCTGCTTTTATCCGAGATGACTAAGGAGCGGTTGCTCAGGACATGGGGGCAGATCGGCGTAATGACAAGCGCCCCGCTATCTGGCATCAGGACGGGACCTCCCGCGGCCAGAGAGTAGGCGGTGGATCCCGTTGGCGTCGCAACGATCAGTCCGTCGGCATGGTACTCGGTGAGGGGCGCCCCATCCACTGAGGCCTGCAGCTTCACGAGCTGAGAACGCTCTCCTCGACTGATGGTGACATCGTTTAACGCGCGCTCAAGAGGAACGCTGCCGCTTGGCCCCTCGATGCTGACATCCAGAAGGCTTCTTGGGCTGAGTCTGTAGTTCCCTGACAGGACGCAGTCGATGGCCTTGAGGTATTCGGCGGAACCAAGGCAGGTCAGGAAGCCTAGGGATCCAATGTTGATTCCAAAGATCGGACGTATATGTCCCCCGGAGCGGTGAAGTGCGCGAAGGATGCTTCCATCACCTCCCATGACAAGGAGAAGGTCGCATCGTTCAGAAAGAAGGGCCTCATCCAAATCGGATATTTTTCCGATCAAGCCAGCTGTTGCCTTTTCCAAGAGATAAGGAGCGTTCCGCCGGTCGAGTTCGGCAGTGACGGACTGTACAAGGCTGGAAGAGCCCTCCTTACCAACATGAGCGATCAGTCCAACAATCATGGGATTAGTGAGGGGTTAAGTGATGGAGTAAGTTCGTGGATTTCGACGGGACCCGGTGCTGTGGAATCTCCCCGGCGGAGCAAGGCCAAAAACTCAATATTCCCCGAGGTGCCGGGCAGAGGCGATTCAATGACGCGGTCGAAGCGATGGCCGGCCGTGATCACCCAGGTTCTAATCGATTCCACAGCTCTCAGACGTGCTGTCGTGTCGCGCACGATGCCCCCCTTGCCGATATCGGCACGGGCGAGCTCGAATTGTGGCTTGATAAGTACGATCATGAGACCCTCTTGATTTAGCAACTGAAACGCCGCTGGAAGGATCTTCGTCAATGAAATAAAGCTGAGATCTCCCACGATCAAGTCGAAGCATCGGTCAAAATCCGTTGCTGTTAGGTAGCGTGCATTGATTCCCTCGCGGACCTCGACCCGTGGATCTTGTCTCAACGACCATGCAAGCTGCCCTCTGCCGACATCGACTGCTGTGACATGGGCCGCCCAATGCTGGAGAAGACAGTCCGTGAATCCTCCTGTCGAGGAACCAAGGTCAAGGCAGGATAATCCCATCGGATCAATACCGAATCCCGTGAGAGCCCCCTCCAGTTTATGCCCTCCGCGCCCGACATAGCGATCGCGCCCTGTAATTAGGATCTCGCTTTCGGGACTCACTTTGGTTCCCGGTTTGTCGGCGATCTGTCCTCCTACTGTAATCTGACCTGCCAAGATGGCCCGTTGAGCTTTCTCTCTGGAATCAAAATGTCCTGCATCCATCAGACGCTGATCAAGACGGACGCGCGTAGGGGAAGCGCTTTTCATGGTTTGGTGCATGGGGACTTCACCCCAAGCAGGTCGGTTGGCGATTTTAGGAGGTGTTCGGGATTCAGGGCCGCCAGCGCGCTCTCCGAATTGTATCCCCAGGTCACCGCAGCCATGCGAAGACCGCTTTCTTGGGCGGCCTCGATGTCTCGGGTCTCGTCACCGATATATAGGATTTCTCCCGGGGCCACCCCTTCGACGCGGATGAGTCTCTTCATCTCCCGTGCCTTGCCGAATAACTTGGAGGAAGTCCGTACGAAATAAAAATAGGGTAGATCGTGGCGTTTAAGGAAAGCATTGACGTTTGCCTCCGAATTGGAGGTCAGTATACCGATTCGATGACCCCGGCCATGCAGCTTCGCAAGCACTTCCGGCATCCCCTCGATCGGATTCACCTGGTCCATTCTTTCGTGAAGGAGTTCCAGGCCTCTGCGGGCGATCGAGGGAACTCTCCACGTGCTGATGCCCAGGTGACGGATGAATTCCCGAGTCCCCATGTCCCTGGCATTTTCAAGATGCTCTTCTGGAAGATGCCGAAATCCAAACTCCTTGGACATATCGTTGAGAATGCCATGCGCAATCTTTCTGGTGTCGGCAATGGTGCCGTCGAAATCGAAAAGAAGCACCTTCACATCGGGGCTTTCAACGATCGCGGGTGAAGTGTTGCCAAGCGATTGGGATTCTCCCAGATGGGGGTTGGGGGAGTTGGTCATCAGTCGCGAGGATCGTATTTCGAAGTCGGTTTTTTAGGAAATCAGGGAGGCAAGTTCTGAGGGCAGTTCCATCTCTCCCTTGAATTTGTGCTCTTCGTGCTCCAGGCCGAAATGGGAGCTCACCAGTTTGCTGATGCTGTTCATCTCGTCGTCATTCAGGGGAGGACAATCCGAAGTGGCTGCAAATTCAGAGATCTGTTCGGCGTTGTAGATATTCGGCAGTACGGAGAGTGTGCGTGGATCCTTCAGTAGCCACTGAATCGCCGCCTGACCCATCGTCCGATTGGAACGCTCCAGGAAGCGGAGTTGCTCGATCTTTTTGACACCGTTGATGAGCCAGCTCTTCGGACGGTGGTTGCGGTGATCATTGGGAGGAAAGACTGTATCGG
Source organism: uncultured Spartobacteria bacterium (assembly GCA_903919105.1). The sequence goes on from CAIXGT010000055.1 coordinate 5,637, forward strand.
CTGTGTATTTACCCTCCAGCATGCCGGAGGAGTGGGGGACACGGATCAGGAACTTGGTCGGGGCGTTTGTTGCCTCGGCGATCTTGTGGAGATCCGTTCCGGGGTGTTGTTCCAAAAGGTTGTAGATATGCTGAACGACATCGGGTTTGCGGCGGGCGATAGTGGCGGCTCCCTCACCGATCCAACCGATTGCAGGGCCCAGCGCGATGCCGCCATAACGGAACTTCCCTTCGGAGCGGAGGTCTTCCATCACTTTCCAGAGGGCCTCGTCATTGACCTGGGCCTCGCGGATATTGTGGAGTTGGAGGATGTCGATGTGGTCGGTTCCCAACCGCTTCAGGGCCGAATCCACCGCCCCTCTGATCGCAGCGGGGCTGAAGTCCTGGGGAATTTCCTTCTGGCCGCGCCGTCCGTCGCCATGATTCACGAAATCGTAGCCAACCTTGGTGGCGATCATGATCCGGGAGCGCTCTCCGGCAGGGAAGGCCTTGGCAATGAGTTCCTCGCTCCGTCCGTTACCATAGGTGTCAGCGGCGTCGAACAAGTTGATACCCAGATCAGCCGCCTGTCGCATGAGGACCACTGCTTCCTCGTCGGTATAGTTCCCCCACCATCCCGTGGAGACGGTCCAGAGACCGAAACCGATTTCACTGATTTTAAGATCTGAGTCCCAGTTGAGTGTGCGATACTTCATCGTAATTTTACTATAACATCCCCAAGACTGATAAACCAAGCTTCGTGACTTGAAACGGCGTTTGCTTCTAGACAGAAATGGATCACTACTATTTTTGGATTGCCACAGCAGGCCATCGAGACGAAACCCACAACCTCACCCAGGAACCTTTTCACCCACTATGATCACTCCCGAAGAATTTCATTCCAGCATCGACACCTCTGTTTTAGGTCTGAAGAGCCTGATCGAAAGCCAGCTTAAGTTCAGTTTGGCCCGCGATCCTCAGACGGCGACTAAACGAGACTGGTGGCTGGCCACCTCTAAGGCCGTCGAGTGCGTCGTCATCGAACGACTGATGGCGACCCAGACGAAACACCGAGCCGAGAACACCAGGCGGCTTTACTACCTCTCCCTAGAGTTTCTCATGGGGCGTCTTTACATCAACAGCTTTTACAGCGCCGGCATTTACCAGAACATGGGGACCGCCATCAAGGAGCTGGGGCTCGATATCGATGAACTCCGCGGGGAGGAGTACGACATGGGTCTCGGCAACGGTGGGTTGGGCCGTCTAGCCGCTTGTTTCTTGGATTCGCTAGCCACCCTTGACCTACCTGCT
>CAIXGT010000056.1 GCA_903919105.1 uncultured Spartobacteria bacterium
CGTGTTGCCGCTCGTTACAATGCTCAGGACTATCTCGTCTCGCAAGGGGTCGAGTTTCCTACTGGTTCGAGTGCCAACTACCTCCCCTCAGGCAGTAAGCTCGTAGTGCGTAACACACGGGATAATATCGATCAGATCGATGCCCTTGTGGATGCGGCCATGGGAGTTGCTCCGTCTCAGGTTGATATCCAGACGAAATTCATAGAAATCAATCAGAATAACATTCAGGAGCTGGGATTCGACTGGTTGCTGGGACCCTTCAGCATCGGAGGTAGCGGGGTCTATGGAAGCGGCGGTGGTGGATCCAACTCTCTGAATAGTGCAAATTATCCCTTCAATTCAGCAGGCATGAATACCGTGGGCAGTCTCCGGAGTGGTGATCGAGCCATCAGCCAAAATTCCATCGGCGCACTTCTAGCTGGCCAGGCAGGCGGCTCCTTAGCACCTGCCCCCGGAGTCTTCAGCGTTGCTGGGGTCTTCACGGATCCCCAATTCCAGATGGTCATTCATGCCCTGAATCAGAAAAAGGGGGTGGATTTGATGGCCGCCCCCAAAGTCACGACAAAGAGCGGCGTCAAAGCCACAGTCAAGATCGTCAATGAGTTCATCTATCCGCGCCAGTACGACCCGCCGACTGTACCTCAAAGCACATCCAACTCAGGGATAATACCTCCAACCATTACCCCATCTTTTCCTAGGGATTTTACCAAGCAGGATCTGGGGGTGGTTTTAGAGGCCAAACCGACCATTGGCCCGGATGGTTACACCATTGATTTGGAATTGAACCCCAGAGTCACGGACTTTGACGGCTTTATCAATTATGGATCCCCCATTAACGCAGTAGGATATGTCTCACAAGGGGTGAACTATATTCCTATTCTCCAGACCCTCACTACGAATACGATCAACCAACCGGTCTTTAGCGTTCGTGAAGTCAATACCTTCGTAACGGTCTGGGATGGTCAGACCGTGGCACTTGGCGGACTTATCCGTGAAGATGTACAAAAAGTCCAGGACAAGGTGCCGATCCTGGGGGACATTCCGATGGCTGGACGCCTCTTCCGCTCCGATGCAGACCAAAAAATCAAAAAGAACTTGGTCATCTTTGTCACGCCCCGAATCCTCGATGCCGAAGGCCAGCCGCGTCGCGGCGACACTGAGGAATCAGAGATCGTAACACCCCTTGGACTACCTCAAGACTTGCCCCAGCCATCCATAAACTCGACCGCTGTAAGAGGAAAATAATCACGAAACATATCAAGAGAAGGAAGGTTCTCTTGATCTGCTGAAACCATCAGATGCCGTCAATAGCGATAACGGGCAATATCGGGAGCGGCAAATCCCTTGCCCTAAAATTACTAGCTCAGCTTCTGCCGTCGGCAATCTATAATGCAGATCTCGAAAATCGCAAACTGCTGGACCATGATGAAGAAGTTCATCAACTTATTCGAGGGGCATTTGGTGACGCCTGTTTTGACGGCACGGGATGTCCAGACAGGAAACGCCTTTTCGAACTCATCACCTCGGATCTATCGGCCAAAACCTTGCTTGAGGGAATTCTCCATCCGCGATTAGAGAAAGTCTGGAAACCGCTCGCTCTCGCATCCAAGGGAACAAAAAGTGATTTTTTTATCGCGGAAATCCCCCTTCTTTACGAGAAAGGTTTGGAAGACTTCTTCGATAGGGTCATTCTAGTCGCCTGTTCCGACTCCCTCAGAAAGGAAAGACTGAGCCTGGAGCGTGACCTCTCACACCAAGCAACCGCAGCCTGGTTAAAAAACCAAACGGATCAGGAACAAAAAATCACCCTTGTGGATCACCTTCTCTGGAATGACGCCTCGACCTCCACGTTAGAACTCCAGATCCGGCATCTCCTACCACTTTTGAAAAACCTATGAACTCCGGCCCCATGCCTGATAAAGCCGATACGGAACTCCCATTAACCGATACTCCCAGGCAAAGCTCCTCAAGGGAGGTCCTTCCGGTCCATATCCCTCCTCCGCTGGATATGGATATGCTTCACGCATCAAGCCATCAGATTCTCCTGGAGATGATAGCTGCGAGAAACCTTCCCCTGCATCGGGATTCCTCAAGGCATCATCTGACACTCGATCTGGCGAGGGATCAACTGAAGAGAGGAGGCACTCTCACTGCGGAGGGGATCTTGGAGTTTGCTCCCGATGCGCCGATGATCCGCTGGCCTCAATTTAATTTTCAATCCACTCCCTGCGATCTCAACCTTCCCATCCCACTACTTCGCCAGTACGAGTTGCGCCCTGGTCTGAGAATCAAGGGAACGGTCGCGCTACAATCCGAAAGGAAGCTGGCGCTCCACACACTCACGGAAATCGAAGGGATACCGGCGGAGTCTTGGAAAAGCCCAACGGAATTTGACAATCTCACGGCAATGTTCCCCAACAGGAGGATCTATCTGGAGCAGCCGGGCAAAAACAATCCGACAGCTCGAGCCGTTGATCTGATCGCACCACTGGGAATGGGTCAGCGTGGATTGATCGTGGCACCACCGCGCGTTGGAAAAACGATGATGCTCAAGAGCCTGGCCCTCGCAATCCGGGCAAATCATCCCGATGTCCATCTTATGCTACTCCTGGTGGATGAGCGACCCGAGGAAGTCACCGACCTGCGGAGGGCTCTGGACTGCGATATTTTCAGTTCCACCTTCGATGAACCGACCGCACGCCATGTGCAGGTTTCAGAGATGGTTTCGGAACGCTCCAAGCGACTTGTGGAACTAAAAAAGGATGTAGTGATCCTTGTGGACAGTATCACTCGCCTTTCGCGCGGCTATAACAACAACATCCAAGGTAAAGGCCGCACCATGAGCGGAGGCGTGGACTCAGCAGCCTTGGCTCGTCCCAAGAAATTCTTCGGCTCGGCTCGCAATGTCGAGGAGGGAGGGAGCCTAACCATTCTAGCCACCGCCCTGGTAGAAACGCATAGCCGGATGGATGACTTGATCTTCGAGGAATATAAGGGGACGGGAAATATGGAAATCTATCTGGATCGCTCCATCATGGAACAACGCGTCTTCCCGGCCATCCACATCACCAAATCAGGAACCCGTCGCGAGGAACTCCTTTACCATCCGGACGAGTATGGTCGGATCCTTGAGCTGCGGAAGCAACTCATGGAAATCCCGGCTGCCGAAGCGATGCAACTCCTCTGCCTGAATATGGAAACTACCAGGAGTAACGCGGAACTCCTGCTCGGAGGACTGAAGGGGATTTAGAAAAATCAGGACCTGCCTCTTGATACAGCACCCAAGTCCACGGGATTCTTTCCCAATCCCAGAGTCTGAATGCCGAAGCTGGCCACGTCATCCCACGCTTCTAACTCATTCTGACTCGACTTGGAGAACTCTCTCAATAAACATCTCCCGGTGACTGAGCGTGTAATTGTCCGATCAAAGTTCTTCTTCGAAGGGGAGAAAAAATTCTTTGTTAAAGGAGTCACCTATGCCCCCTTCGCCCCCGATTCTGAGGGATTCCAGTTTGGCCCGAAAGAGCAGGTGGCCCGTGATCTGGCCGTCATTCGAGAAACTGGTGCCAACCTGATCCGCATCTACACCACTCCGCCGCGCTGGTTCCTAGATCTCTGCCTAGAGAATGGTCTACGGGTTCTCTTCAGCATCGCCTGGATGGAGCATGTCGAGTTTCTGAATGATCCCAAGGTCAGGACCTCCGTAGAGAAAGCCGTTCTCGATGCTGTGCGCGAGCACAAGGGCCATCATGCAATCTTCGGTTACCTGCTGGGAAACGAGATCCCCTCCTCCATGGTGCGCTGGCTAGGAGCAAAGAGGGTAACCGAATTCCTGGAGCATCTGGTCAACATCGCCCGTCGCGAGGATCCCCGGGCACTCTACTCCTATGCAAGCTATCCTCCCACGGAGTACCTACTTCCGCAAAATGTCGACTTCCTGACATTCAATGTCTACCTGCACCGCAGGGAAGATTTTGAGCGCTATCTGGCCCGCCTTCAGAATCTGGCCGAGGACAAGCCCCTCATGATGGGTGAGTTCGGTATGGACACGATCCGTCACACCGAAGAGGAACAGGCCGAGATGATCGGTTGGCATCTAGATGCTGTCGTGCGAGGAGGCCTTGCAGGAACCATTCTCTACGCCTGGACGGATGAGTGGCATCGGGGCGGAATGGAGATCCTCGATTGGGCCTTCGGTTTAGTGAAGCGGGACCGCACACCCAAAAAGGCACTTTCGACGGTTAGGGAGTTTTTTGACAATCGCCAATCCATCACGCATCGGGCCCCCCTGCCTCGTGTCCCCAAAGTCTCAGTGATCGTCTGTAGCTACAATGGGGGCCAGACCTTGGAAGCATGCCTTCGATCCCTCAAAAAGATTGATTATCCCGATTACGAAGTTGTCGTTGTCGATGACGGTTCAACGGACCACACAAAAGAGATTCTCTCCCATCACCCCTGGGTGCATGCCATTTACCAGACGAATCATGGTCTCAGCGTGGCGCGTAATGTCGGCGCATCGGCGGCCACTGGCGAGATCATTGCCTATACCGACAGCGACTGCATGGCTGATCCTGACTGGCTCTACTATCTTGTCGGAACCCTCCTCTCGGGTAACTATGCCGGCGTCGGGGGACCGAATATTTCCCCTCCCGCTCAGAATTGGCATCAGGCATGCGTTGCCGCCGCACCGGGAGGACCGAGTCATGTTCTTCTCACGGATGTCGTCGCGGAACATATCCCCGGGTGCAACATGGCCTTTTACAGGTGGGCCTTTGAAAAGATAGGCGGTTTCGATCCGGAATACCGAAAAGCTGGTGACGACGTGGACTTTTGCTGGCGCCTTCAACAGGAGGGAGAGGTGATTGCCTTCAGCCCTTCGGCCATCGTGTGGCACTATCGCCGCTTCACCCTGAAGGCTTTTCGCAAGCAGCAGGAAGGTTATGGAGAGGCAGAATCCCTCCTTCGCTTTAAGCACCTGGTTTTCTTTGGCCCTACCGGTACAGCCAAATGGAAGGGACAAGTCTATGGAGCCCCGCGGTTCACTTGGTTGATTAACCAACCCGTGATTTATCATGGCGTCTTTGGTGAAGGACTCTTTCAGTGCATCTACCCCACCCCGCAGTCGGAATTGGCCGCTTACTTGAGCAGCATCGAATGGGTGACCCTTACCGCTTTTCTCTTTCTGCTGGCCATCCCTTTCCCAGTCCTGCGAATCGTTGCCTACCTGATGTTCGGTGGCACCTTCCTAGTCGCTCTTTCCTACATGATTCATGCCAAGCTGGAGCCACGCTTCGATACGATCAGGGCACGTTTGCTAGTGGCATTTCTTGCCCTCGCCCAGCCTCTTGTGAGGGGATGGGCCCGATACTTCACCTGGCTTAAGTTCAAGCGCACACCGGAATCCGTCATAGCTGCCAAAGAAAAAGACTTCAAACCCAGCAAAATCCGTGGGCTCTCGAGGCTTGTTTTGTGGAATGAGGAGGGAAAGGGGCGCGAACTTCTGATCACGTCGGTCATCGAGGCTTTGGAAAATGAAGGCTGGAGCTACTCTACCGATACGGGCTGGAAAGATTGGGATGTCCAGATTTATGGAAGTTTCTGGTGGGGAGTCACCATGCGAAGCGTTACGGAGTACCATGGAGGCCCAAAATGCCTGACTCGTGTCGGCCTTGCCACTCGGATGGTAGCAACCACTTTCCTGGCAAATTTCCTAATGATCAGCTTACTGATCTATCTAGCAGCCACCGGATACTCCATGCTTCTTCCCCTAGGCCTGTATGCGGCGGCCATGTTTGTCATTTGGACTCGAGGGTATCGTTTAAAGAAACGGGTTGCTGAACTGGTGGAGGCAAGCAGCCAGCGAATCGGACTCAAGAGGGTCGACCCGCGGGGAAAAAACATCCACGACAAGGAGGTCATTGAGGAGAACGAGGAATTACCAGCAGAAAGCCAGATTTCTCCTCAGTTCCCCTCGGAGGTCTCCCCTCAAAGCGGCAGTTGAAAGTGTTAAATGGTAGCTAGTGACTATCGTATTTAGTCAAGGTTCCGCTTTAATTTAACACTTCACTCTTAACTTTTTCACTAGTCCCATGCCCAGCGTCTTCATCAAGACCTACGGTTGCCAAATGAACGAACGTGACTCCGAGCAGGTGGCGCGTGACCTTCAGGATCGCGGCCACACACTTGTCTCTCACGAGAGGGATGCCGACGTGATCCTGCTCAACACGTGTAGTGTCCGAGAGATGGCGGAACAAAAGGCCATTGGTAAGATGGGCATGCTTCGGAAGCTCCGCAGGGAGAAACCAAAACTCGTTTTGGGATACATGGGATGTATGGCTCAACGACTGGGTCAAGACCTCCAGAAAAGCTCCCCGCATGTCGATCTCGTGATCGGCACCCAGAAATTCCATCGTGTTGCGGACTATGTGGAGGAGGCATTAAAAAAACGTGATGAGGCTTTCATTGAGGAAGATGTAAGGGATCTCGGCACGTCCATCCAACCAATCATCGACACCGCGATTGAAGAGGGTTCCCAGAACTCTATTCGGGATCACCTCCCGGAGAAAAAGAAAGAAGCCACCGCCTTCATCTCCATCATGCAGGGATGCAACATGCACTGCACCTTTTGCATTGTCCCCACAACACGGGGTGAGGAACGAGGCAGGCCGATCGGCGAGATTGTTGAGGAGGCACGCAATCTTGTGGAGAGAGGGATCCGTGAAGTGACCCTGCTCGGACAGATCGTGAATCTCTACGGCCGGCACGAGTTTCCCAAGATAGAGGAAAAGAGCCCTTTTGTGCAGCTCATCGAGGCTCTCCACGAGGTCGATGGACTCGATCGTATCCGCTTCACCTCACCCCATCCAATGGGTTTCCGTAAGGACCTTGTGGAATGCTTCGGCCGACTTCCGAAGCTCATGGAACATGTCCATCTCCCCCTTCAGTCAGGGTCCGACAAGATCCTGAAGGCCATGCACCGTCCCTATACGGCGGCATCGTACCGGAAGCTCGTCGCCGACCTGCGAGCAAGCCGTCCTGGCATCGCGGTCACTACAGACATTATCGTCGGCTTCCCGGGAGAGACCGAGAGTGATTATAAAGCGTCCCGGGATCTGGCTGAGGAACTGGAATTCGACGGGGCTTTTATTTTCCGTTACTCTAGGCGCGGGGACACCCCGGCAGCGCTGATGGAGGAACAGCTAAGCGAGGATGAGAAAGAGGAGCGCAACCAGGATCTTCTCTCCGTAGTGAATGCTTCAGCTTCCAAAAAGCTCGAAGCTTGCATTGGCACTCGTCAGGAAATCCTCTGCGAGGGCCCCAGCCGTAATGATCCAGAGCGCCTTGCCGGTCGCACGAGAACCAATAAGATCGTCATCTTTGAAGGCGGAAGCCGTTTTCACGGGGAAATCTTCGATGTTTCCGTGATCTCAGCCAGCAGCTCAACCCTCTACGGCAACCCGGCCATTCACGACGGAATCTCCCTTCCTTCATGAGTAAAAGTCCCGGGAAAGTGGGAATGTCAGCCCGAATCTCGTCGGATATTCCCAAGAAAACAGTTTACCGCCTCTCCTTGTACCTCCGTTGCCTGGGTCTCATGGTCGCAAAAAGAGAGAGCATCGTCTCTTCGACCGCCCTAGCCAGCGTGGCCGGAGTCCAGCCGGCTCAACTCCGCAGGGATCTCGCTTACTGCGGTCCCCTGGGCAAACGCGGTACAGGTTACGAAGTCGTGATCCTGAGGAACAGGCTTGAGGAAATCTTGGGGCGCGCGAGCCTCCAGCCCGTCATCCTTGTGGGTGTGGGAAACCTGGGGCAGGCTCTCCTGAGTTACAAGGGATTCGCCCGCGAGGGGTTCGAGATTGTGGCTGCATTTGATCTCAAAGCTCAAAAACCAAAAGAGGGAAGATTGGGTGTCCGGGGAATGAGATCCATGGGAGGACTCGTCCGGCGTGGGGAGATAAGGATGGCCATTCTTTGCGTGCCTGGCTCAGCCGCCCAAAGCGTGGCCGAACAGCTTGCCGAGGCCGGAATTCAGGCAATCCTGAATTTTTCGCCCGTCATCCTGCATCTCCCCGAGACTGTGGCCGTGAACAACGTTAACCTTGCGATCGAACTGGAGAACCTCAGCTACTTTGCGCGATGAAGCAGGGGCAACGAATTCAACAAACAGAGGGCAGTATCGCTTGTCCTGAATTCGATCTCCGAATGACCTTGGAGAGCGGCCAGACCTTTCATTGGATGGAATTCGAAGGCGGCTATGCGGGATGTATCGGCGAGAGGGGTGTCATTCTTAGACAGGAGGGTGAAACCCTTCATTACCGGGGGATTGATCCCGAATCCCTGGGGCATTATCTGGCCTTTGATCATGATCTTGAAGAGATCCGTAACTCCTGCGTCTCTCATCCCGCCTCTTTCAAGGCATCACTGGTCTGCCATGGTCTGCGCATCATGAGGCAACCGCACTGGGAATGTATGGCCTCCTTCATTCTCTCGCCGATGAAACAGGTCGCCCACATCCGCCAGATGAGCATGGCCTTGAGGCATGCTTATGGGAAAACACTGGAGAATTCCCCCGTTCCCGCCTTTCCAGAGCCAGCCGTCCTAGCCTCCGCGACAGAAGCGGAGCTACGCTGCTGCGCCCTTGGTTTTCGTGCAAAGGGCCTTCTCGGCACGGCCCGATTGGTCGCTGAGGGAAAATTCAACCCGGAAGCACTGGTCGGCATGAGCACCCACGAAGCACGGGAAGCCCTCTGCACGTTGCCAGGTATCGGAAGAAAGGTTGCCAACTGTATTCTTCTCTTTTCCTATGGCCGACTAGAGGCTGTTCCCGTGGATGTCTGGATCGGCAGAATCCTGAACTCATTCCGATCTTCTCGGGCAAAGAAACTGACTCCGGTCGAGTTAGAGCATTATGGAGAAAGGGTCATGGGACCTTACGCTGGATATATACAGCAATACCTCTTTCATCAGGCACGTACAGGAAAGCTGAAAATTCCCCAGGGGAATTATAAGACCCAGAGGACTCAAAAGACCTCCTCTCCGCAACTCACCTCCGTGCCATGACAGCCACCACGGATCAACGAACTTCCAGGCGAAGTCGCAGGAAGAAGGGCTTTCCCTTCTTCCTTATACTCTCCTGCCTGATTCATGGAGCATTGATAATCCTCTTGGCAATTCTCTTTGCCAGAAATCTACTAAAAAAAGAGATTCAGAAATCTCCTCCTCCACCCGAGGTAACACTCGAGATCACGCCTTCTGCCAAAACCGAACGTTCCTTCATCGAGGCAAAGGAAGTCTCTGACAAAGCACCTGAGAATTCCCCTTTCCAATCGGATCAGAATAGCAAAGCCGCCAGCGAACAAATCCCTGAAGGACAGATGCCTCTCCCCTCGCAGCAGGGCATTGAGCAAGCATCTTTAGAACTTCAGAACCAGCGCCATACCCTGGGTGAAAAACCGGCCTCTCAGTCTGGTAACCCACTCCCTGAGCAGCCGCCCTCACCTCCTGCATCCCCCTCAGCACAATCCCCATCGCAGCAAAAATCGACCCAGTCGCCCATCACTACGGCAACTCCCAACACCACTACCAAGCCTATCCCAAATCCACAACCGACGCCA
>CAIXGT010000057.1 GCA_903919105.1 uncultured Spartobacteria bacterium
ACCTTCAGGAGCATCTCGGGAAGTTGGCCTGTTTCCTCGCCGACGTCCACCATGCTGATGACCATCGCCGGGAAGACGCCACTCGCCTCCATCGGACGGACGATGGATTCACCTTCCTTGACCGCGTCATGGATCTTGGAGATCGCAGTGGAAATGACGGCGTTACCAGCCGTTTCCTTCGTTATGTTAAGGGCCTGAAGGATGGGGACGCCGCTGGTCACGAGGGTTCCGAGCGTGCGGGTGAACCTGGAGATACCGTTCTTTCGCGTCAGATCGCCGAAGAGAGGTGCCTTGAGCATGAACTGGTCGAAGAGCACTGCTCCCTTCGGTGTGGAAGTCAGATACTTCACCCCGAAGACGATGGCACCTATTCCAAGACCGAGTTCGATAAAGTGATGTTGAACACCCCGGCTTGCCCCGATGACAATCTGAGTCAGGAGGGGGAGAGGTTTTCCCCCCAGCATGTCGGCGAAAATCTGCTCGAATTTCGGAACAATAAACACAAGAAGGAATGCCATAATGATGACGGCGATCACCATGACGATGGCCGGGTACATCATGGCTGATTTCACCTTGCCCTTTACTTTCTGGGCCTTCTCTTGAAACTCCGCAAGTCGGTTAAGAACAACCTCGAGTACGCCGCCGAGTTCTCCTGCCTTGACCATGTTCACATAGAGTTTGTTAAAAATCTTGGGATGGGAATTGAGGCCGTCACTGAATGTTCCCCCGCCTTGAACCGCTTCGGCAAGCTGGGTGATGGTCTTTTTGAGCACAGGGTCGGGTTCCTGCTTTCCAAGAACGGTGAGTCCGCGTAGCAGGGGTAGACCAGCATCGATGAGTGTGGCCAACTGCCGAGTAAACACCATGAGTGTTGCACTCTTGATCGTCTTTTTTTCGAGGAAGGGAATGGTAATGCTCTTCCCTTTGGTGGAGGCACCCTTGGCGGTTTTCGCTCCCTTCCCCGCCTTGGCCTTGGTGGTTCGGGCCTGCTCCTTAACGCTTGTTGGAAAGAGCCCTTGGCTTCTCAGGGAGTTGACCGCCTCTGATTGGCTGGCGGCATCGATATAGTCACTGATCTGTTGTCCCTGGGCATCAAGGGCTACGTAAGCAAAGGAGGGCATCCCACTTGACTACTTCAATGGGAATCAACCTGTCGAGCTGAGATCAGCTGAGATAGGAAAACCCACAGTTCCCAAAGCCGCGGTATCAAGCCCCAGCCAGATACGGATTGTTTGCTTTTTCCTCGGCGATCGTTGTGGAAGGACCATGCCCGGGAAGAATCACGGTCTGACCGGGCAGGGGAAGCAGTTTTGTGGAGATGCCGGATAGGAGGAGATCGCGGTCACCCCCAGGCAGATCCCAACGTCCCACCCCGCCGGCGAAGAGCACGTCTCCGCCGAACAACAGATTCGATGACGCATCGTGGATGCAGAGACTGCCCGGGCAATGGCCCGGGACCTCGAAGAGGTCGAAAGATCTGCCCAGGAGGCGCTGCCCTGAACCCTCGAGGAGTTTCAGATCGGCATTCACTGGCTCCACCTCAAGATCGATTCCGAACCTTCTCAGGAGATTCCTATCTGCCAGCATCGTCTCGGTGACGGGGTGCATAGCCACTGTACAACGATGATGGCGTGCCACGGTGGCTGCATCCCAGACATGGTCATAGTGGCCGTGGGTGAGCAGAAGCATAGAGATCGGAATATCCCGGAATGCCTCGGCGGAACCTTCGGGGGCATCGATCAGGATGTTTCCTTCCGG
>CAIXGT010000058.1 GCA_903919105.1 uncultured Spartobacteria bacterium
GATCGCATGGGCGGCGGGGAATAATTTCCGTGCCGTACAGATCTTGCCGGTCAATGAAACCGGCGGCGACCACAGCCCCTACAATGTTCTGAGCGCCTTTGCGCTCGAGCCTTCCACGATCACCACTCATCCCTCGAAGCTCCCGGAACTAACCCCCGGAGATTACCGACAGATTACGGAACGCCATGACCTGGCATCGCTTCGATCCGGGCCGGTGGATTACACTCGTGTCAAAGCCCTCAAGAGGGAGCTGCTCGAAGCCGCCTGGAAGCGATTTCGCAAAGGTGACGGGCGCAGCGGACGCTCGAAGCTCTTCGCGCGTTTTCTGGACCAGCATGCCGCATGGCTGCCGGATTACACACTCTACCGCGTGCTACTGGAGCTCAATCACCACGTGGAGGATACCTCCAGCTGGCCCTTGACCCAACGGAATGCGAAGTCGGCCCGTGTCTGGCTTGCCTCACTTTCCGAGCAGGAGTACGCAGACGTAGAGGAGCGGCGGCTCTTCTTCGCCTTTGTGCAATGGATTGCCTTCTCCCAGTGGGCGCTGGTAGCCGACTTTGCCGAAACCGTGGGGGTTGCCCTGATCGGCGATGTGCCAGTCGGCGTGGCTGCGGGAGGTGCCGATGTCTTCGCCTCACCGGAGGAATTCGACCCGACGCGCTCCTGTGGCGCACCTCCGGAGCATGTCTTCAAGAGCGATCCGTTCACCGAGCAGTGGGGACAGAACTGGGGCTTCCCACTCTATCGCTGGGAGGTGATGGCCAGGAATAATTTCCTCTGGTGGCGCCGGCGCCTCCGGTTGCTTCGGTCGGTGTTTCATCTGCTGCGCGTCGATCATGCACTCGGATTCTTCCGCATCTACAGCTTCCCGTGGCCCCCGCAGCGCAATGCTGAATTCACCGGTCTCTCCGAGCAGGAGGCCCGGGGGAAGACAGGCGGCCCACTGCCTGGGTTCATCGACTTCGATGACAGCACCATGGAACACCGCAATCACAACGAACGCCACGGTGAGGTTCTGCTGGGCATCCTGAACGAGGAACTCGGCGATCATCGCCTCATTGCCGAGGATCTGGGCGATGTAGCGCCATATGTACGCCCGGTCATGGCCAGGATGGGACTTCCAGGCTTCAAGATCCCCATGTGGGAGCGGAACTCCGACGGCACGATGAAGAGCGGGGAGACCTATGACCGCATCTCGGTAGCAACCTACGCCACGCACGACCACGCGCCCATGATCACTCAGTGGGAAGAATGGCAATCAGGCTTGGCCCATGGCGGAGAAGAAGGGGCGGGTTGTCGAAAAATTCTGAACGAACTTCTCCTCTTCTCAACCCATCCTGAGATCGATCCGATGACCCCCTTCATTGAAACTGTGCATCGAGCCCTCCTGGAAGGACTCCTGGCCTGCAATTCCTGGATCGCGATCCCGATGATCACGGACCTCTTCGGAACAAGCCAGCGCTTCAATGTGCCGGGCGCCGTGGGATCCGCCAACTGGACGGCGCGCATTGCCGAGCCTGTCTCCGAGTGGAATGCCTGCCATGCCGAGCTGCTGGCTTGGTGGTGCTCGGCAGCGCTCAAGTCAGGCAGGTGTTGAGTCACCTGACTCCATCAGGAAGGGTTTCTTTTTGCTTCTTGCCGTGAGAGAATTTTCCCTGTAGGACATTTCTTTCTTCTCTGGCCCCCAATAGAGAAACAACCACTATAATTTTTTCTCTTATCATGGCCAACCTCACCAAACGCGACCTCGTCATTGCCATCAGTAACGAAACGGGTCTTATCCAGAGCGATGTCTTCAACGTCATCCAGAAGACGCTCGACCATATCACGGATGCCTTGGCCAAAGGTGACGGTGTCGAGTTGAGGAATTTCGGCGTGTTCGAGGTGCGTCTCACCCGCTCCCGCGTGGGACGTAATCCGAACCAACCTGATGTCGACGTGCCCATCCCTTCGCGTGCGACTGTGAAGTTCAAGTCAGGAAAAGTCATGCGCCAGCGGGTGTTGCTTCGCACAGAAGAGCTCAAGAGCCAGCCAGCTCACAACGGGAACGCTGCGGGCTAAAGCCTAAGCGAGCCAGAACGCTTTTTCTCCCCCCCAACCAAAAAAATTTAGCAGGTGCCTGAGTCTCCAAGGATCCGCCTTCAGGGCGTCACGCAGAATAATCTCAAGGGCATCGACCTTGACCTTCCCACAGGGTCTCTCATTGTCGTCACAGGCCCCAGCGGATCAGGCAAGTCGAGCCTCGCCTTCGACACCATCTACGCGGAGGGACAGAGAC
>CAIXGT010000059.1 GCA_903919105.1 uncultured Spartobacteria bacterium
TGCCAGGTGCTTGGAGAGAGTCGTCACGTCGCAACCTGCCATTTCCGTGAGATCGTTCACACAATGCTCGCCCTGCATCAGAGCCTCCATGATCAGGAGCCGCGAGGGATGCGCCATCGCCTTCACGATGGAGGCACGGGACGCCGCATTGGATTTGAGCTTGTGAAGTTTTGGAGGCATCTATTTGGTAAATATGCCAAATAGTATCATCCAGTCAACATCCGAGTAATTGACTTGGCCTTGGTGGGCTTAAATTTCCCCCGCGCTCTCTGCGTCTCCGCGCGAGATATCAATTCTGCCGGAACACAGTGATGAATCTGGAACTCAGGAACTCAGGAATGGAGAAAGGGACGATAGCGTCGATCTGGAAACAGAAAATCACTTCAAATTCTTTTTTTAATTCGCTCTATGTCGAGTCTCGGTATTCCTGAGTTCCTGAGTTCCATATTAATCCCATTCTTCAGCTTTACTGATTTTCCTCCTGTATCCACCCGCAGCAAAAAGCCAGGAGCTAAAATAACTTAATCTTCCAGAGCTTGATCTGACCCGAAGATCCCGTGATGTGCTTCGGCTTCCTTGCAGAGAGAGGCATAGAGTCCGCCTGCTGCAAGGAGCGTCTCGTGATTGCCCCTCTCCACGATCCGACCCTGCTCCAGCACTAGGATCTGGTTAGCATGGCGTACTGTTGAGAGTCTATGGGCGATCACGAAGCTGGTGCGTCCCTCCAGCAAGTGGGCTAGTGCCTCCTGGATCAGTCGTTCCGTGGTGTTGTCGACGCTGGCGGTCGCCTCGTCGAGGACAAGGATGGGAGGGTTCTTCAGCAGGGCGCGCGCGATGGAGAGGCGCTGTTTTTCACCGACGCTCAGCTTGACTCCGCGTTCGCCGAGTTGCGTGTGGAGGTTCTTGGGAAGACGGCGGATAAAGGTTTCGGCATTCGCGGCGGCCAGCGCCCGCCACATCTCCTCTTCAGTGGCATCGGGTTTTGCAATGAGCAGATTGTCTGCTGTGGTCCCGTTGAAGAGGAAGCTCTCCTGCGTCACCATGGCGACGGAGCGGCGGAGTTCGCTCAGGGGAATCTCACGGATCGGAAGGCCATCCAGCAGGATCTCTCCCGAGCTCAGCTCGTAGAATCTGCTGAGCAGGTGGACCAGAGAGGTCTTCCCTGCCCCGGTGGGTCCAACCAGCGCGATCATCTCGCCCGGCCTTGCATGGAGAGAGATATGGTGGAGTACAGCAGTCCCAGCTTGATACTCGAATCCCACGGACTCGTAACGGACATCGCCCTTCAGGGAGATTTCTTCGGCAAGCGCAGCCGGATTCCTCCAGCCCTCCTCCAACGGGGCATCCAGAATCGAGAAGACCCGCTCACTGGCCGCACGTCCCGATTGCAGGAGCTGGTTGAGGGAATGGAGGCGTCCGACCGGTTCGTAGAGATAGCGAGCCAGAAGGAGGAAGGCGACTAAGACGCTCAGCTCCATCGTTCTATGGAGAACCTGCATCCCTCCCACAGCTAGGATAAGGACCATGCCCGCATTCCCAAGGAAGTTCATTGTCGGGCTATAGATCGCCCAATAGCGCATCACGATGAGGGAGGCCTTCTTGAGAGCTTCGCTTGATGCATTGAATCGTGCGTGTTCCCTCTCCTCGGTGGCGTAGGTCTTGATCTGGCGGATCCCATCGAGGTTATCGTGCAGAAGTGAGTTCAGGGCCGAGGTAGCCTTGCGGGTGGCACGGTAGCGCTTTCCGGCAGTCAGCGTGTAGAAGAGCGCCCCGAGAGCTAGGAAGGGAACGGGCGTCAAGGCAGCCAGCATGAGGACCATGCTGTAATGGGCCATGAGGACCAGGACGATAGCGATCTGGAGCAGAGCCACCGTACCTTGCTCGATCCCGTCGATCAGAACGCGCTCCACGTTGGTCACATCCTCCACGAGCCGGGTCATGATGTCGCCGGTCGCGCGGTTGTCGAACCACGGAAGGGGCAGCATCTGGATCCGTGCATAGAGATCGCTCCTGAGGTCAAAGATCACCCGTTGCTCGAAGTGATTGTTCAACAGGATACGGAGGCAGTTCAGAAGATCTTGGGCAAAGAAGGCCGCGAGTCCCATGGCGATGAGCGGAACCAGCCTTTCCGGGTGATGCTGCTTGAGAACGACCTCGATGACCTGCTGGGTGACGGCAGGAAAGACCGCCACCATCAGCGTGCCGACGATCGCACAGAACATCGTAGCCGCAGCCATCCAAGGATAGCGGGCGGTATAACCGAAGACCCGGAACAAAATGCGCATTGGCGTTTATACCAGAGAGAGCAACCCCTTGATGCGAGCACCTAAGATATGGCTAAAAATCGCCAATTCTTGGCCACGGTGACCAAGAGGTCAAAAATCGCCAGAAGCGCAATTTTTACTGCAAAGACAATGATTCTGGATGGAGAGCAAGGCGGCCAATCGCTGCCGCAGTACTCCTACGGCAAGTGCAGGCCAACGCAGCTGAGCGCCAAAATCAGAGGCTTTGGAAAGTTGGCACGGGGGTTGCTTATAAACCCTTAGCGCCCCCAAGGGGGTGAAACAACATCACCAACCCTATGATAAAAACAACAACTTCCATGTTCCGATTGCTCGCAGCTATCGCCTCACTGGCGCTGCTCGGTGCCGTCACCTCCACCCTCCACGCCGAAGACTCTCCTGCGGCGGCAGTTGCCGCCACCCCGGCGCCGACGCCTGTTGCCTTTACCAATGCACCTGTGGCAGCCCAGACGGCCTACCTTCAGGCGGCCCTCACCAACGGCGACCCTACAGCGACTAATATCGCGCCAACTGCCATCGCCGGCCACAATGCCTGGATGATGGTCTCCTCGGCCTTCGTGCTGATGATGACCCTGCCGGGGCTGGCCCTCTTCTACGGAGGTCTTGTCCGCTCGAAGAATATCCTCTCCATCATCGCGATGTGCTTCGGCATCACCGCCATGGTTTCCGTCATCTGGTGGGCCGTCGGCTACAGCCTGGTTTTCGGAGCAAACTTCGCCAGCCCCTTTCTGGGAGGCA
>CAIXGT010000060.1 GCA_903919105.1 uncultured Spartobacteria bacterium
CCAGTACGATCACATGGTCCGTACGGGGACTGCAGTGCTTCCCGGTTCCGACGCCGCGGTCTTTATTGTCCGCGAGGCAAACAAGATCTTGGCCGCAGCCACTGACTGCAATGCGATCTACTGCAAACTCGATCCGGGTGTCGGGGCGCGTATTGCTGTCGCCGAGTGCGCCCGCAATCTCGCCTGCTCGGGTGCCGTGCCGATCGGTGTCACTGACAACCTGAATTTCGGCAATCCCCACAAGCCTGAGAACTTCTACCAACTCCGCGCCGCCGTGGAGGGGATCTCCGAGGGGTGCCGTGCATTTGATGTCCCGGTCACAGGCGGCAATGTCAGCCTCTACAACGAGAGCCCCGCCGGGGCGATCGATCCAACCCCGACCATCTCCATGGTTGGCACGATCGCTGATGCTGCTCACATCACCACCCAGGCCTTCAAGGAAGCTGGTGATCAGATCTTCCTGATCGGAGAGACTGGCAGTGAGCTTGGTGCTTCGCATTATCTCTTGGCCATTCATGGCCGCAAGGAAGGGGCTCCTCCAGCGATGGATTTTGAGAAGGAGAAGGCGATCCACACGGCCCTACTCGCGGTCATCCGCAAGGGGCTTGTTCAGAGCGCCCACGATTGTTCTGAGGGCGGCCTGGCCGTAACGATTGCCGAGTCCTGCTTCGCCAATTCATTGGGCGCTTCCATTGATCTTGGTTCAACCGATCAGCGTCCGGATGTGCTTCTCTTCAACGAGACTCAGGGGCGTATCGTCATCTCAGTGAAGTCAGCTGATGTCTCGGCCCTAGAGACTGAACTCTCAAAGAGTGGAGTTCCGTTCCGTAAGATCGGTGAGGTCACGGCCAAGGCAGATCTTTCGATCGAGACCGGAGCTAATTCCTACAGTTGGAAGGTTGCGGCACTGAATGAGACTTTTGAGAACGCGATTCCGTTGTTGATGGATCACTAACGAAAGAGCTGGTTTTTGAGAGTGGTGCGGTTGTGGCAACATCCCGCGCCGTTTTTGTGGCTTATTCCCGTTCGGCTAGATGATTCCTGATGGCAGTAGCAAAGGTCTCACCGAATTCCGCGAGTTTTTTCTGACCGACCCCGCTGATCGAGGACATCAATTCGAGATTGGTCGGACGCTCTTGGGCCATGAGCCGGAGCGTCACATCAGAGAAGATGACATAGGCAGGCACATTCCGCTCGTCGGCGAGTGTGCGCCGGAGAGTTCGGAGTGCATTGAAGAGCTGCTCGTCGCAGACGATTTCACCTCGGTCGAACGGTCCAGAGCGGGGGCGGGGTGCTGCGGCGCTGATTTGCGCAATCGGTTTGGTCAGGCGGATCTGGCATCGATCTTTGAGTGCGGCCAATCCTTCGGAACTCAATTCTATGGTGGCAAAGCCGCTGTTTGTTGATGGCTGTTGGAGAATGCCCGAGCGAAGGAGTTGACGTCCGATTTCTTGCCACTGGCGACGGTCGATCTCCTTGCCGATTCCGTAGGTCGAGAGCTGATCATGGCGCCAGCGGGTGATCTTCTCGGTCTTCGCGCCGACCAGAACCTCGGCAATGTGGGTCATGCCGACAGAGAACCCTGCCGCCTGCCGGATGCGCAAAACGCAGGAGAGTAATTTCTGAGCGAGGAGCGTTCCTCCGTCGCCGGGATAGGGCTCGCGCGGCTGGAGGCAGTTATCACAGCCACCACAGCTTCCCTCGCTACCCGTCTCACCGAAATAATCCAATAGAGTGACGCGTCTGCACTGCTCAGCCTCGGCGTAGTGGAGGATCTGCTGGAGTTGCTCAAGCGCGATCCTACGTTCCTCGAGATCGGGTTTTTCATCGATGAAGCGCCGCTGTTTCACGGCATCTCCGGAGCTGTAGAGCAAAAGACACTCGGAGAGGAGGCCGTCGCGTCCCGCGCGTCCCGTTTCTTGATAGTAGCCCTCGATGTTCTTGGGTAGATCGTAATGGATCACGAAGCGGACATTAGGTTTATTTATCCCCATGCCGAAGGCGATGGTGGCGCAGATCACTTTGGTATCATCCCGCAAGAAAAGTTCCTGATTGCGCGCCCGTTCTGCGGTAGTGAGTCCCGCGTGGTAGGGGCGCGCAGAGAGGCCGTCGGCGGCGAGTTTGCTGGCCAGTTCTTCGGCTCCTTTACGGCTCTGGCAGTATATAATTCCAGCTTCGGCACGGCGGGCTTTGATGAAATGGAGGACTTTTTCGTACGCCTTCTGCTTCGCCTCGACCCGATAGGTGAGGTTTGGCCGATTGAAGCTGGCCACAAAGCGGTGGGCCTTCTCAAGCCGGAGCTGCGTTACTATATCTTCCCGGACGCGGGGTGTCGCGGTGGCAGTCAGGGCGAGGAGGGGTGTTTTTGGGAAGAGATGGCGCAGTGCAGCAATCTGTCTGTATTCGGGCCGGAAATCGTGACCCCATTCACTGATGCAGTGGGCCTCGTCGATGGCCAGCAGGCTGACGCCCCAACGCTGGAGATCCTCCAGGACGCCGGAGAGCATCAGGCGCTCCGGGGCAAGGTAGAGCAACTTGTATTGGCCAGCATGAAGTCCTCGGAGACGTGCGCTCGACTCCGCCGCAGTGAGCGAGGAATTCAAATAGGTCGCAGCCACGCCCGCCGCATGGAGGGAATCGACCTGGTCCTTCATCAGGGCGATGAGGGGGGAGACGACGACGGTCAGCCCTGGCAGAAGGAGTGCCGGGAGCTGGAAGCAGAGCGATTTGCCGCCCCCTGTCGGCAGAAGGGCGAAGGCATCCCTGCCTGCAAGGATCTCCTCCATGATCTCCCGCTGAAGTGGGCGGAAGGTATCGAAGCCGAAGGTCTGCTTGAGTAGGTCAGCAAGCGGATCGGAAGGCTCGGTAGACATGAATAGTTACTTAACAATTGCCCGATGATTTTCTTTTAGCCCAGCGGAATCTCCGCGACGACTTTGGCGTAAGCTTCCTTGGGGTTCTCGGCGGCGGTAATCGGGCGGCCGATTACGAGCCAATCCGAAGCAGTCTGGATTGCTTTCGCCGGAGTCATCACCCGCTTTTGATCTCCTGCGAATGCCCAGGTGGGGCGTACACCCTGTGTGACGATCCGGATTGCTTCACGCGAGTTGCCGAAGGATTCGCGGATGGCGAAGATCTCCAGAGAACTACTGACGATTCAGTAAAACGACATTGGGGGAAACTGCGGCCCTCTTGACCCGTACCGTCATGCTTGTGAGTACGAACACCGGCGTCATGCATCTGGGAATCGCTGTCGCTTGCCCTACTGCATCATTCAAGTGCTGTGAGCGGATTTGGCCCCACAGATTTGAGCGATGGCCACCAGGTAATCGAGCTCCCCCCTGGGAAACTGTATGCTTCCCTACTTATTGAGTTCCGGGCCCCGGACGATGCCACGCAGACCGTAGGGCTTCTTCGGCGCGCTGGAAGAGTGCCGTTAAAAAAAGAAACACCCTTGATGAACAGGATGGTTTTCATGGGCGGAATGTAGTTAATGTATTCTCCACCGATCCACCACGACCCCAATGACCACCACCCTTCACTTCCCAAAGATTCAAAAAGTCAGCTACGCAGGCCCGGGTTCCGATGATCCTCTGGCATTCCGTCACTACAATCCGGATGAGGTCATTGACGGCAAGTCGATGAAGGAGCACCTGCGTTTTTCCATTGCGTATTGGCATTCTTTCCGTGGAACCGGAGCCGATCCGTTCGGTCCCGGAACCATCGTTCGCTCGTGGGAGAGCGGTTCGGATCCGGTCTCCGTGGCACTGACTCGTCTGGATGCGGCTTTTGAGTTCTTCGGTAAAATCCAGAGCCCCTTTTGGGCGTTCCATGACCGTGACATCGCTCCGGAAGGTGCCAGTTTGGCCGAATCTAACAAGAATCTGGACCGGATCGTGGCCCATGCCAAAGAGTTGCAGAAGGCTACCGGTGTACGCCTCCTCTGGGGAACGGCGAACCTTTTTTCCAATCCGCGCTACATGTCGGGAGCTGGCACCAATCCGGATGCCCATGTCTTCGCCTACGCTGCGGCACAAGTGAAGAAGGCGATGGAGGTCACCTTGGAGTTGGGTGGCGAGAACTACGTATTCTGGGGAGGTCGCGAAGGCTACGAGACCCTGCTTAATACTGACCTGAAGCGTGAGCAGGATCACCTTGCCCTCTTCCTCCACATGGCCGTTGATTACGCCAAGGAAATAGGATTCAAGGGGCAGTTCCTCATCGAACCGAAGCCAAAGGAACCAACCAAGCACCAGTACGACTTTGATGTCGCCACCGGCATCGCCTTTCTCCGTACCTACGGCTTGGAAAAGCATTTCAAATTCAACATCGAGACGAACCACGCCACGCTGGCCGGTCACACCTTCCAGCACGAGATCGAGGTCGCGGCATCAGCCGGGATGCTCGGATCCATCGATGCGAATTCGGGCGATCTCCTTCTTGGATGGGACACCGATCAGTTCAACACCGATATCCGCGAACTCACGCTCGCCATGCTCTCCATCCTCAACGCGGGCGGGATCGGAACAGGCGGCTTCAACTTCGACGCCAAAATCCGAAGGCAGTCCACCGACGTTGAGGATCTGTTCTACGCTCACATCGGAGGCATGGATGCCTATGCTCAGGCCTTCAAGATCGCCCGGAAAATCATTACTGACGGCAAGCTCTCCGGGTTCATCACGGACCGCTACGCCAGCTTCGACACCTCCTTCGGGAAGGAAATTGAGGAGGGCAAACTTGGCTTTAAGGAGCTCGAGGAGCTTGCGCACAAGCTGGGTGAGCCAACCCTGAAGAGCGGCCGCCAGGAGTACCTGGAGAACCTCTTCGGACGCTACCTCAGCTGATAAGTCCACCAGTCGGCTAGTCTGCCAGCCCACCACTCTCATGAAATCAACTCTTTCGGAGTGGTGAAGGTCTTGCGGATCCTTCTTCCGCAGTGCTGATTACTTGACCTTGAAGAGAATTTGTTCCGAGGAAACCGGAAGAGAGTCTTTTTCGACCTTGAGGGGCGGGAGATCCTTGATGACTTCGAATACGGGATAGGCACCTTTGGGCATGTAGGTGC
>CAIXGT010000061.1 GCA_903919105.1 uncultured Spartobacteria bacterium
ACTGTCGTATAGGTAGCGGCCACTCTCGAAGATGCCGGTGACAGTCAGCTGTGTGGGCAGCACCATCTGGCGGATCGAGTCGATGTCACCCCCCTTCGTATTCTTGGATCCCTTCTGCTTAAGCTTAAGTTTGTCCAGCTGCTCGATGACCTCGCCCAGATTCCCCGGGGAGTAGACGGTGACGACATCACCCACATGGACGCCAAGGGTGCGAGCAAGCTCGGATCCTATCACCGTGCTATCGCTGCCAAGATCCAGTTTGCCGGAGATGATGAACTTGGAGAGATCGCTCACCTTCAGCTCTAGAGCCGGCTCGATACCCCGGATCTTCGGGGCGAGACGCTGGTGATTGAACTCCACGATCACCGGTCCCTGGACAAATGGTGCGGCGGCGACCACTCCCGGTGTCTTTTCTGATCTACTGACGAGATCCTTCCAACCGTCGATCAGTCCGTTGTTCGTCACTAGCAGATGAGCGTCGAAGCCGATCACCTTGCGCTGCAGTTCTCGCTCGAATCCTGTCATCACCGACATGACCAGGATCAGCACGGTGATGCCCAGCGTCACCCCGAGAACCGAGATCAGCGTGATCACCGCTAGGAAGGTGCGCTTCGGTTTCAGATAACGCGCCGCTAGGAAGAGGGGTGCTGGCAGGCTCAGGCTTGAGGGCATGACGTATCGTGACATGGCAAGGAGAGAATAAAAATCTAAAGTGCTAGATGGCTAAACACCATGAGATGACCGTACCTGCACGGGGCGTATCAGGATCCGTGTCATGAAGAGGGCCACCAGTGAGAGTAGACAAATGCCCAGGAAGTAAACGCTGTGACGGCGGAAGTGAAAGGGGCCGACCAGCAGATCCATCCCACCTAGGAGATCAAGAATCGCGCCCCAGAGGATCGGGACAAGTCCCAGACCGAGACTAGTAATGACTGTAGAGAGTGCGAAGAAGTGGTTTTTCCCCGACTCGGGGACAACCGACATACCGAGATGCAGGCTGGCCAGATTCAGCCCCGCCACGCCCATCCCGCCCGTGAAGTTCAGGAGGAGAACCATTTTCCAGTCGGGCCTGATCAGGCCCGCCGACATGGCGAACCAGACTGCCAGCACAGCCGTAAAGAGGAGGATCGAGGCTCTCATCACGGCAAGGCTTCCGACGAGATCTACGATGCGGCCCAACCACTGAAGAATCAGCATCGGGGCAAAAAACGTCGCCGCCGAGAGTGCAAAGATCGTGGAAGGCGAGAACTGGGCCTGCATCCGGAGATACTCGACAGGAAACACGGAGAGGCCTCCCGTGACGGTTGCGTAGAGAAGGCTGAAAAGAATCAGATTCCGGAAGGGCACCAGTGAGAGCATCTGGAGAATCGAGATGTGTTCCGAGGAGGTGACAATGGCTTCCGAATGACGGGCATCGGGAATCAATCGCAGGAAGAGAAGGCTCACCGCCGCCCCTAAGACCGAAATACCCAGCACCAGGGAGTAGCGCCATGGCTCGATCTGACCCCTCATCAGGAGAGCGGAAAGCAGCATTGTGAGCAGCGACCCACAGTAAATAAAAGTGTGATCAACCCCGATGTAACGACCTCGCATCATGGCAGGCACGATACCGGTGATCCAGGGAAGGAAGGCGGCTGAGGAGATCCCTCGGATCACATTGAACAAGAAGAGGCTGCCCAACAGCAGTCCCAGCCTGACTTCTTTAGGCCAGAACGAAAGCAGGGGAACGATGGCAGAGGTCGCGATGAAGATCGAGCGAAGCCCCCACCCCATGAGGGCAAAGGAGCGGTAGCTGTATTTTCCAAGCTGCCGCGCCGCCGGCAGCTGTAGCATGGTCATCAGAGGGGTGAAGGACTCGATAATGCCGAGTGTGATGGAGTTGGCCCCCAGCTCCTTCGCCAGCAGGACAATCGGAGCCCCCAGAATGATCTGGAAGCAGATCGCGTTGAAAAAATTGAACCAGTGGAAGTTAAAGATCCCACTGGCATACGGGACAGGCATCAGCCCCATCAACCCGCGATGCCCCAACCCACTTCCCTCGTCACCTTTGCTCTCCTCAGTCCGACTCGTCACACCTTGGCGCCCGTATCCGGAGCAGGGGTCTGGAGGCGCTGCTTGAGATGGGGAAACAGGATGACTTCGCGAATCGACTCCGCCCCCGTGAGAAGCATCACCAGACGATCAATACCAATCCCGATGCCGCCGGCAGGAGGCATGCCATACTCAAGGACCTCAAGGAACTCGGTATCGATCTTCTGCTGCTCCTCGCCGGCCTGATGCTCCAGGCGTTCCCGCTGGAGATCGGGATCATTGAGTTCGGAATAGCCCGGAGAGATTTCCTGCCCGTTGATGATCAGCTCATAGACATCAACCTTCGATGGGTCGGCGTCATTGAGGCGAGCCAGGGGCACCAGTTCCTTCGGAACATGAGTGACGAAACAAGGATCGATCGTCTTTTCCTCAACCAGCTTTTCAAAGACATGCTGGGTCATCTCGAACTCCTCGGGACAGTGGGAGATATCGAGCTTCAACTCGGCGCAGCGCGCGGTTTTCCCTATCTTGTCGAGTGAGAACCATCCGGGAACGGCCTCCTCGATCAGATCATGGTATGAGGCACGTTTCCAAGGGCGGGAGAGATTGATGGTCTTGGTGACATTCCCTTCCGCGTCGCGATGATGAACCTGATGATCCTTGTTACCAAGCATGACCGCTAGATGACAGACCAACTCCTCCACCAGCACCGACATGAGCTGAAAGTCAGCGTACGCCCAGTAGGCCTCGAGCATCGTGAACTCGGGATTATGACGGCGTGAGATTCCCTCGTTGCGGAAGCTGCGATTGAGTTCGAAGACTTTCGGGAAACCTGCGACCAGAAGACGCTTCAGGTAGAGCTCGGGGGCAATACGCAGGAAGAAATCCATGCCGAGCGCATTGTGATGGGTCTTGAAGGGCTCGGCCGCAGCTCCCCCCGGCACTGCCTGCATCATCGGTGTCTCCACCTCGAGGAAGCCACGCTCATCCAGGAAGCGGCGGATCTCGCGAACGATGGCCGAACGCTGGAGGAAAATAGCACGCGAGGAGGGATTGGCAATCAAGTCCAGATAGCGCTGACGGTAGCGCGTCTCGGGATCCTGAACTCCATGCCATTTATCCGGAAGAGGACGGAGTGACTTGGAGAGAATCCTGAGGCTCCGGACCTTGATGCTCGACTCACCCGTTCGGGTGGTGAAGCACTCGCCTTCCACGCCGATGAAGTCACCGATATCGAGCTGGGCAGATACGGCCAGAGAGGTTTCGTCAACTTCCTTGGCATTCACATAGACCTGCATTCTTCCACCCATATCCGAGAGATCAAGAAAACGGCTCTTGCCCATGTCACGATAGGCCGTAATACGTCCCGCAAGCGAAACGCAGCGTCCCTCCTCAAATCCATCCTTCACCTCGGCGACCGTTCCGGTGGCTTCAAAGAGACCCCCGAAGGGGTCAATACCAAGAGCCCGGATGGCCTGAAGTTTCTGCCGGCGGACGGCGACAAGCTCGCTTAATGGTGAAGTGGGCGACGCGGGTGATGAGGGAGAGGAGGACGGAGTAGGATATTCCACCTTAAGAGATTGTCTGAAAAGTCCGCGTCTGGCGAGCAGAGAGGAGTTGGGGATGTGGGCACGAAGAGAGCGAGGAGCATATCCTCGCGATACGCGACAAACGAACGACAAAGCTCACGACCCCAAGACCCTCTGCCCTTTAGGGGTTGCGGTTCTTCCGGTCTGATACGGTATCGATGAGTCGGTCGTGTATGATCTTCATAAACTCCCTCCCCATCTCCTTGCCTCAGTTCCAGAATTCCCAGCAACTCGCCTCGCGGAGACTATGTAGACGGTCTCTAAAAGAGCAAACGGAGTGGGCCTCCCGATCAATCAAAAACGGAGGAGTTAAGGAGTTAAAATGTTAAAAAGGAGATGAGTCGAGAGCTTGAGTTTGGCAGGCAACCATAAGCGAAA
>CAIXGT010000062.1 GCA_903919105.1 uncultured Spartobacteria bacterium
AGTTGCTCCACGGCATCCTGCCGGCGATCGTTGATATTCTTGAGGATATTTTCGGCAAGGTACTTCTTAGCCTCTTCGGGTTTTCCCTGCTTGATCTTGGCCTTGGAGACCCAGAAAACGGCGGCCACCACAGCAGGATGCTTCGGATGGCGATCGATGAAGCGGTTGAACATCTCGGCGATGTCATCCCATCGGTTCAGCTTCTGGTACTGGGTATTGGCCTGGAAGAGTGAGTATTTGAGCAGTTCGTCGCTGTCGGAAAAGTTCAACGAGTCGCGGTACGCAGCAGCCGACTCAGGCGGCATTTCCTTCGCGGCATAGGCATCTCCCTTGAGCGATAGGACCTCCGCCTGCATCACCTCCCCCTCATGATTCTTGATCCACTCCTCGCAGAGCCTGATCACATCATCGTATTTGTTCGCGGCCTGGTAGCAGAGCGCGATGCGATAGCCGGCATCACCGGCAAACGTTCCCTTTGGGAATTTCTTTGCGTAGTTCTGGAATCCCTCCAGAGCCTTTGCGTAGTCCCCCAACTGAAAGGAACAGAGAGGAATACGATAGGCGCTCTCCTCAGCGAATTTCCCGGTGGGATACTTGGACAGGTACTTTTGGTAATCCTCGATCGCCTCCTTGTATTTGGAGGGTTGAGGGTGCTGGGAATCGCTCGCCTGCGCGAATTCCGAATTGGCCAAGAGGAACTGGATGTCTGCAGCCAGTGCCGAGGAGTCTCCCTTAGCCATCAAGGTTCCGAAAACCGTCTCTGCTTTTGGGTAATCCCCGGCCTCAAGAGCCAAGGCCCCCTTGAGATAGCCCGCTTGGGAGGCATACTTGCCGGCAGGATACTCCGCAAGGTATCGATCCAGAGCGGGAACTCCGTCATCGACCCTTCCCAGAGAGCAATAGGCGGACGCGATGCTGAAGAGCGCATCATCCCGGACCTTCGGATCCTTCGAAGACTCCAGAATACTCTCCCAGATCAGGATGGTTTCCCATTTTTGATCGAGTTCGTCATAGGCCTTTGCCTGGCGGAGGCGAACGGGCAGCTCGGTATCGGGAAGCTTCTCGAACTGCTCAAGAACGGTCTGGAGCTGTTTCTGATCCTCCTTCAGACGCGCATTAGTGGCATTCACCTCCATGAAGGCCTTGGGGTTTTTCTGAAGGCCAGCCGTGTTGTCGGCGATCGTCTTGTCGATCGCTTCGATGCGCTTTTTCTGGAGATCCGAAACGACCTGCTTGGGCCGCACGATCGCGTACATCCGCAGCGCCTTCTCTCGCTCCCCCTTAGCCAGAAGAGCATCGCCGATCCGGACCGCGAGGATGTCGAGCTGGAGGGGATTGTCGATCAGGTCACTCGCGGCCTGAAGTTGGTCGAGGAGCTTCAGGGCATCGTCCAGATGTCCTTGCTTCGACTCGATCTCAACGATGGCCATGGCGGCCTGTACGGAGAGATCGTCCTTGATTCCTCCAGCGATCATCGGGCGGATAGCAGCCACAGCCTCGTCTGGCTTACCACTCTCGGCCAGCATCGAGGCCTGGGCAAGACGAGCCCTGGATGCCAGATCACCCGTTCCCTCGGAAGCCTTCTTCAGGGTCTGCTCGGCCTCCGCCTTGCGCCCGGTCTGGGTCTGTATCTGAGAGATCGCGATGAGGGCCTTAGTCTTGTTTTTGCCATTGGGGAACTCCTTGATGCATCTGGTGTAATACTCCTCGGCCTTGGGAAGGTTCTTCTGGTTGAAATAGGTTGACGCCAGCGTGAAGAGAATCGTCTCCAAAGCCTCACCCGTAGGCCCTGCAGCAAGCAATGTCTCGAAGTTCTTGGCCGCCTCGTCGTAGTGGCCAGACTGGAAGGCAGCCGCTCCAGCCTTGAAAGTGTCCTCCGGTGATGCCTCTTGCGGAGGATCAGCGGAAAAAGCTACGCTGGAAACAAGGATACAGAAAAGGAAGAGGAAAGGCAGCCTGACTCCTCTGGAAAAAGAGGGCGAAAGGTTGTCACCGTTGAGCGGGGGCTGACTCATGAGTGGAGAGAGAAATATATCCCACCACTCCCGCAAGTGCAAGACGTGACAGAATAAAAACACCCTCTTCCAACAGCCCGATAATCTGCTACCCTCAAAGAATCGTTATGGCCACAAAATCCTCCAAACCATCCAAGACCGGTCAGAAAAAAGATCATCGTTCCCTGATCTCGGAGGCCTACATGGCCACACTCCAAAAAGAGGGTCACGCCCCGGTCTCGGTTCACCGTTTTTGCGAGGACCTAGGGGTTGAAGAAAGGGATTTCTATATGGCATTTCCGAATCTGCATGCCGTTGAAAAGCACTTCTGGAGATCATGGATGGAAACGATCATCGCGGCCGTATCCAGCGGGAAGGAATGGACCTCATTTTCGGCCAAGGAACGCTATCTGGCATTCCTCTTTGCCTTCACCGGGCAGGCCTTGGAACAGCGCTCTCTTCTGGAGCAGCGCTTTGGAAAGCTCACTCTTCTCTGCAACCCTTCCTCACTTGATGGGCTGAAGAGCAGCTTCAAGGATTTTGCCGGTGATCTCATCCAGTATGGGATGGAGAAGGGGGAGATTGCCCATCGCGGAGCTCTAGGAAATCTCTATCCGGAGGTGCTCTATATTCACTGGCGTAGTGTTCTTGAGTATTTCCTCAAGGACGAGAGCCAAGGATTCGAGCGGACGGATGCCTTCATCGAGAAGACCGTGGAATTCGCTTTTGATCTGTTCCGCACTCAGGCGATTGATTCGGCGGCCGATCTCGTGAGGTTTCTTCTTCCTCAGCTTGCTCATTTCGGGGGAAGGAATTGAAAAAAACAGTTGCCGCCCGGGAGAATAAAGCCAGCGGGAAGACGGCAAAAAAACCACCTCAGGAATCGATCCGTAGTACCCCGATCAGCCGGATGGCGGCACTCGGCGGAACAGGGGCCAAAGTAGGCATCAACTACCTGAAGTATTACGGGAAACGGGCACTCTCCGGGGGAAGCAATTCCTCACTCGAAACACATGCCCGGGAGCTGGATGAGGAGAACGCCTCCACAATCTACGATACCTTCAGCAAGTTGAAGGGTGGACCACTCAAGCTGGCCCAAATGCTTAGCATCGATAAGAATCTCCTGCCACCGGCCTATGCGAACCAGTTCGTCCAGGCCCAGTATTCGGTCCCTCCCCTCTCCTATCCATTGGTGGTTCGCACCTTCCGACGAGAATTCAACAAAGAACCCCTCGAGATTTTCGAAAGCTTCGGACGCGAGGCAGCCCATGGGGCCTCGATCGGACAAGTCCATAAAGCTTCGCTGGAGGGTGTGGATTACGCCGTGAAAGTCCAGTATCCAGGCGTCGCTGAGAGCCTGAAGAGCGATCTCCGGGTGGTGAAACCCATCGCCCTCAGGATCCTGGGACTTCGGCAGCGTGATGTGGAGAAGTACTTTCAGGAGGTCGAGACCCGTCTTCTGGAAGAGACCGATTACGGGCTGGAGCTTGAACGTTCGCTCCATCTCTCCGAGGCCTCAGCCCATCTTCCGAACCTGCGTTTCCCAACTTACCATCCCGAACTCTCCTCCCGCCACATCCTGACCATGGAGTGGATCGACGGCATGCCACTCGACCGTTTCGCCGATGGCGACGCCACCCAAGCTGAGCGCGATCTTATCGGACAGGCCCTCTGGGACTTCTACAGCCATCAGGTTCAT
>CAIXGT010000063.1 GCA_903919105.1 uncultured Spartobacteria bacterium
AGCTGAAGGACTCCCGGCATCACGGGGTGGCCCGGGAAATGACCCTGGAAGAAGGGCTCGTTGATCGAGACACACTTGACGCCAACAGCCTTGGTCTCGCCGTCGAATTCCACCACGCGGTCGACCATCAGGAAGGGATAGCGGTGGGGTAGTACACGCATCACCTCGTTGATATCCATCACCGGTGCCGACGAGGTCACCGGTGTGGGAGCCATGGCCAGAAGGTCACTGTGCCGCTTGGCGATGGCGCGTGCGAGTTCGCTATTGGGGCCGTGGCCGGGGCGGACGGCAACGACATGACCTCTCAGGG
Source organism: uncultured Spartobacteria bacterium (assembly GCA_903919105.1). Next base: position 311 of record CAIXGT010000063.1, read on the forward strand.
GACGTCCCGCAAGTGCCAGATCGCCGATGATATCGAGGATCTTATGCCGAACGAACTCGTCTTGAAACCGGAGCGGCTCCTTACTGAGGACTGATTCGCCACGGATCACGAGAGCATTCTCCAGACTGCCACCCTTGATAAGGCCCTTTTCCATCAGATCCTTCACATCTTCATAATGAACGAAAGTGCGCGCAGGGGCGATCTCCCGGGCATAGACCTCCGGGGTGATCTCCAGGGAGAGGTACTGGGTGAAGCGTCCGTCGTGATTGGCCTGGGTGCAGGAAATCTTGAATCCCGTATGAGGGAAGACCGACATGATGGAGCCGCCGATAGTCTCAAGGTGAATCGGTTGGCCCAGCTCGAAAGGCGCGCGGACAGCCTCCTGGTCGATGATGCCGGCTTCCTGAATCAGAGTGACATAGGGGGCGGCGCTGCCATCGCCTATCGGAGGCTCATTTGCATCCATCTCGATAAGGGCATTATCGACACCGAGCCCTGCCAGGGCCGAGAGGACATGCTCGACGGTCTGGATCTTGGCATTCCCCTGTACGAGCGTGGTGGACCGCTCGACGGTCTTCACATGCTCGACCAGGGCATCCACGATCGGCTCATCCGGAAGATCCGTCCGGCGGAATTTATAACCATGGCCGACTGGAGCGGGATGGATGGTGAGAGTGACATTGCCTCCGTTGTGGAGGGCGGCGCCGCTGAGGCTGGCAGACTTCGCAAGAGTGCGCTGGAGTTCCATGGAAAATCTTCTGTGTCTTAAGGTGTTAGGAGGATGATGAAGAGACGAATCAGGTGGCATCCGGAGTGATGCGTCCATCCTTCATCCTGATACGCCGGTCGGCCAGGGCCGCCACCGAATCGCTGTGGGTTACCATAATGACGGTGGTGGTTCGGCGGGAAGCAATCTTTGCAATCACATCGAGGACTTGGGAAGCGTTTTCACTGTCTAGATTCCCCGTCGGTTCATCCGCCAGAAGCAGGGAGGGACCATGGACCAGTCCCCTGGCAATGGCTGCCCGCTGCATCTCGCCTCCGCTGAGCTGGTGGGGGAAGTGCATCGAACGCTGAGTCATCCCTACCTGATCGAGCATGGCCAGTGCGGCTTGCCTGACTCCCGAGGAGGGATCGCCCCGGAGCAAGAGGGGCAGCTCGACATTCTCCACAACGGTCATGGAGGGTAGAAGGTTGAAGAACTGGAAGACGATACCCAGCTTTAGCCTCCTGTACTGGGTCAGGGTTTGGTCATTCGCATGCTCTAGATGGATCCCATCCACGATGACCTCGCCCGAGGTGGGGTGGTCAAGACCTCCCAGAAGGTTCAGTAACGTGCTTTTGCCAGAACCGCTCGCCCCGGTAATGGCGAGGAATTCACCGCGCCCGATATCCAGAGAAATCGAGTCGAGTGCAGTGACTGGAGGTGTGCCGTAGGAGCGGGAGGCTTTGACGAGTTGGATCATGTTGTTCACAAATGAACGACCAACCATGTCCGAGCAAGCTTCTATACCGGCCTCCA
>CAIXGT010000064.1 GCA_903919105.1 uncultured Spartobacteria bacterium
AAGTCGACGCTAGCGTTCGACATCCTCTTCGCGGAGGGACAGCGCCGATTCTTAGATAGCATGTCCCCGTATGCCCGTCAGTTCGTCGAACAACTCGAGAAGCCCGATGTCGACCGGATCGAAGGCCTGCCACCAAGTGTGGCGATCGAGCAGCGGATCACCCGGGGTGGAGGCAAATCGACCGTCGCCACCGTCACCGAGATCCATCAGTTCCTAAGACTCCTTTACTCAAAGCTCGGAACGCAGCATTGCCCCGATTGCAACGTTGCCGTCCAGAAGAGCTCACTCACCGCCGTGGCCACGGAGCTTGAGGCCATAGCGAAAGACTCCTCTGTCCAGCTCTTCGCCAACCTGATCCGAGGCCGCAAGGGATACCACACCGAGGTTGCCCGCTGGGCGGGTGATCATGGATATTCGACTCTGTTGGTCGATGGGGAACTGGTCGAGGTGGAGGATTTTGAGCCACTGGAACGCTTCAAGGAACACAGCATCGATGTCCTGATCGGCACCATCGAGAAGGGGGAGAAGAAAGGAATCCTCGATCTGGCCAAGCAGGCTCTTGAGATCGGCAAGGGAACCGCGAAAGCACGCCCAGTTCCTCCAACTTCTCAGGCTGAAAAATCATCCAAAGCGAAAGCAAAAGCCACCAAGACGGCCAAGGCAGCCAAGCCGAAGGTGAGCAAGAAAATCGCTAAAGCCTCCTCCGAGGAATTCCGGATTCTTAGCTCCGAGATGAACTGTCCGGATTGTGGACGATCCTTCGAGGAACTCGATCCCCGGCTCTTCTCCTTCAACTCACCCCACGGATGGTGCGAACATTGCCGGGGCTTCGGCGAAGTCTGGAGCGAGATCCCCAAGGCCAAGGACTTTGACTCGCAGTTGGAAGCCGACTTGGCGGCGGAAAAATCCTTTGAAAACCGCGAGGAGGGCGAGACCCGCCCCTGCCCCGTCTGCCAGGGTGACCGCCTCAATCCCGTGGCCTGCGCCGTGCGGATCAACGGGGAGAGCATTGCCGGTTTCTCCGCGCGATCCTCCAACGATGCACTCACTCTTACGGGGAATTGGAACTTCAAGGGACGCGACGAGATCGTCGCACGGGATATCCTGCCGGAGATTCGCCAGCGCCTGGAGTTCCTGGGACGCGTCGGCCTCGACTACCTGCAACTCCACCGCTCCGCCAAGACACTCAGCGGCGGAGAATCACAGCGCATCCGTCTCGCTGCCCAGCTTGGTTCGAATCTGCGCGGCGTCCTCTATGTCCTCGACGAACCGACCATCGGACTGCATCCCCGCGATAACGAGCGACTCCTGGACGCACTCGGGGAACTCACCGCACAGGGCAATTCGTTGATCATCGTCGAACACGATGAGGAAACGATGCGCCGGGCCGATCGGATCATCGATCTCGGCCCCAAGGCCGGCAGCCACGGAGGGGAAATCATCGCCTTTGGCACCATGGATGAGGTTATGGCTAACGAGCGCTCACTGACCGGAAAGTTCCTACGCGAACCGCCCGTTCATCCGCTACGCGGATCTCGTCGCTCGATGAAGGATGTGGCCTCATGGCTTGAACTCAAGGGCGCCAAGCGTCACAACCTCGACAACGTCGACGTCAGCTTCCCGCTTCAACGACTCACCGCCATCAGCGGTATCAGCGGATCCGGCAAAAGCACCCTTCTGCGAGGTGTGCTCCTTCCTGCCGTGGAGGAATCCCTGGTTCGTACCGGCCGACGGAAGAAGAACGGCCCGCAGTATTGGAAGTCAATCAGCGGAGTCCAGCACCTCTCGCAGGTGATCGAGGTCGACCAGTCTCCGATCGGCAAGACCTCCCGTTCGACCCCCGCCACCTACCTGAAGATCTTCGATGCCATCAGGACCCTCTACGCGGGTTTGCCGGACGCCAGGATGCGCGGTTACTCGGGAAGTCGCTTCTCATTCAATAATCAGGGCGGGCGCTGCGACACCTGCGAGGGCCAAGGCGTCATCAAGCTGGAGATGAACTTCCTGCCCGCTTCCTACATGCCCTGTGAGGATTGCGGCGGAACCCGCTTCAACCGCCAGACCCTGGAAGTAAAGTACGACAGCAAGTCCATCGGTGACGTTCTCTCGATGACGGTCGAACAGGCCGCAGAGTTCTTTGCCGCCCATCCCAAGATCCGCAAGCCTTTGCAGCTCTTGGTTGAGACCGGCCTCGGTTATCTCAAGCTTGGACAGCCAAGCCCCACGCTCAGCGGCGGCGAGGCCCAGCGCATCAAACTCGTTACCCAGCTTGCCCGCGGAGGAGGAGGCACTGAACGCCCACGCATGGCCAAGCGGGGAGGCACACTCTATATTCTGGAAGAGCCGACGATCGGACTACATGCCGCCGATGTGGAACTTCTCCAGACCGTGCTCCATCGCCTTGTCGACGAGGGGCACACCGTGATCGTCGTTGAGCATCATCTCGATCTCGTGGCCGAGGCCGACTACATCATCGATGTCGGTCCGGAGGCCGGCAACCGTGGCGGTCAGATCGTGGCGACCGGAACCCCCGAGGAAGTAGCCAAGAGCAAGACCAGCAGGACAGCCCCGTTCCTCAAAGAGGTGCTTGGTCGCAAGGCGACCAAAGGGGTTTAGGCTGAAGACTATTAGGCTGGCGGGCCAATACAGGAGCATTTTTTAGCCACAAAACGCACAAGAAGCACAGGGGAAGGAACTCAACAAACAACCGGCGCGCCAAGGAAGTCCCTTATGCGCCTTTTGTGCATCTTGTGGCCGTTCTCTTGCTTTCTTAAATGGCGTGCGCTATTACTAACTCGTGGCGGTGGACGACCGCTGGGAGCAATCCTGGAGGAAAGTCCGGACACCACATGGCAGCATACCGTGTAGAACACGCGGGAGGCAGGGGCGAAAGCCCCGGTCGACGGATAGTGTCGCAGAGAATATACCGCCCTAGTCGCAAGATTGGGGTAAGGGTGAAAAGGCGGGGTAAGAGCCCACCGCCCCGAGGGTAACCGAGGGGGCATGAAAAACCCTATGCGGTGCAAGACAGAACAGGGGAAGAGGCCGCCGGCTTCGATGCTTCACCATCGGTGAAGCGGGACCCCGGGTAACGTCGCACCCGTCGCAAGACGGGCGGGGGTCGCAAGACCCTTGAGAGAAATGGCCGTCCAAGCCGGGGTAACACGGCCTGACAGAATCCGGCTTATAGCCGTCACAACTGGCGGGGGTGGGTCCGGAGCAGGACTCACCCCCGTTCCCTGTTAACGCTTCAAGCGGAAAATGTGAGCCACCCTTTGAGTCGGATCCAGGGAGATGAAATTACGGGAGCCGTTCCATGTGAAGATTTCTCCGGTCAGGAGATCCTCGACTAGGTATGGGGAATTGGGAGATAGGCCCAGATCTTCGGTCGGAACATCGATCCAGCCGGCCTGGGCGCTACGGAAGTCGGTGGTGACGATGACAAGAATCTGACTGGCTCCATCAGCGCTCCACTTGCGGTAGCAAAGGAGGGAGGGATTCTCGGATCCGAAGAAGCCGAGGTTGTTGGTCTGCTGAAGCGCGGCGTTCTCGAAGCGGATCGCATTGAGCCGGGTGATGAGTAGCTTGATGTTCCCCGAGGCGTTCCAGTCTCGCTGCTTGTATTGGTACTTCTCCGAGTCGAGATACTCTTCCCGACCTGGCAGAGCGGCATTCTCACAAAGCTCGAATCCGCTGTAGATCCCGTAGACGCCACTCAGCGTGGCGGAGAGCACCGCCCGGATCATGAAGGCTGGACGCCCCCCTTCCTGTAGGTAATGGGGGAGGATGTCGGGAGTATTCGGGAAAAGGTTGGGTCGGAAGTATTCCCTCATCGGAGTTCGGGTCAGCTCGGTGAAGTACTCCTCAATCTCGGCACGCGTGTTGCGCCAGGTGAAGTAGGTGTAGCTCTGGGTGAAGCCGACCTTGGCAAGGACCTGCATCATCTTGGGACGGGTGAAGGCCTCGCTCAGGAAGATGACATCCGGAAACTTCGCCTGCACTTCGGCAATCGCGAACTCCCAGAAGGCCACCGGCTTGGTGTGAGGGTTGTCTACACGGAAGATCTTCACTCCCCGCTCGGCCCAAAAGAGCAGAACATCACGCAGTTCGTTCCACAGGGCTTTCCAATCCGGGTTGTGGTAATCGAGCGGATAGACATCCTCATATTTCTTGGGAGGATTCTCGGCATACTTGATCGTCCCATCCGGGCGGTGGAAGAACCACTCAGGATGATCCTTCACATAGGGGTGGTCGGGGGAGCAGTTCAGGGCGAAGTCGAGAGCTACCTCCATACCACGCGCCTTGATCTCATTTAGCAACCACTCGAAGTCCTCCAGAGTTCCGAGTTCCGGCTCGACGGCGCAATGGCCGCCGGCAGGACCACCGATTGCATAGGGAACTCCCGGTTCACCGGGCTGGCACGTGAGTGAGTTATTAGCTCCCTTGCGGGCGGTGATGCCGATGGGATGGATCGGTGGGAAGTAGATGACATCGAAACCCATTTCCTTGGCATCATCGACACGCCCGAGACACTCGCGGAAGGTGGATCCACTGTCTGC
>CAIXGT010000065.1 GCA_903919105.1 uncultured Spartobacteria bacterium
ACTCCTTCCTAGCCTCACTTGCAACTCCCGGAGAGGTACGCGACCTCTTATCCAAGATTGAACGACTCAACGCCACCGACATCTCCCTTTCTCCGGCCAAGACAACAGTTTTTCATCCCATCCCGCCGCTGCAGGATCGTCTCTCCAACTTAGACCGCCTCTCATGAACCAGATTCCCCGCCTCCTTTTCTTTGTGACCCGGTGGTTCGGTAACGCCATCGGGACCTCGCTTCATTGTCATGTCGGGAAACCCCGTTTCTGGAATCATCCCCCCAACTGGTCTTGAGTCAGGATCAGACATCTCTTTTCAAAGAGGGCTCTAATCCTCTCCTGCCTCGGGATGGAGTGGCTGATTACATTCCCGCGTTGTTTAGTCGCAACGAGTCAGATGATCTTTTCAAGGAGTTGCTGGCCACGACTCCCTGGCAGAATGATGAAGTCATGCTCTTCGGGAAGCGACGAGTCCTCTCCCGCAAGGTTGCCTGGATGGGGGATGAATCCTTTTCCTATTCCTACTCGGGAACCAGCAAGACCGCTTCTCCTTGGACTCAATCTCTTTTGGTGATCAAGGAGCGTGTTGAGCAGCAGTGTGCTCATCGGTTTAATTCCTGCCTCCTGAATCTTTACCATGATGGAACCGAAGGGATGGGATGGCACAGCGATGATGAAAAGACCCTCGGGCGTAACCCCTTGATCGCCTCCGTGAGTTTTGGCGCCCAGAGGGTTTTTAAATTTAAGCACCGGGAATCCAAGGAGGTCGTTTCCGTACTTCTTGAAAACGGTAGCCTGCTTGTGATGAAAGGCGAGACCCAGCATCACTGGGTTCATACCATGCCCAAGACCAAGAAAATCACCACGCCCCGGATCAACCTCACCTTCCGTTTTTTTGGTGGGAGTACCGCCATCCAATCCATAAACCACCCTTAGAGTCATGCATGATGTGGCCATCATCGGCGCGGGATTAAGCGGCCTTTCTGCGGCTCGCCACCTTTCGGCAAGCGGTCTGGATGTGATCATCCTGGAGAAGAGCGGTGGTCTGGGTGGACGTGCCGCGACTCGCAGAGTGGATTTGCCCGATGGATCACCCCTGCCTGTCGATCATGGGGCGCAATTTTTCACAGCACGGGATCCCCTTTTTAGGAGACAAGTCGATGAGTGGCTTTCCAAGGGGATCTGTTTTGAGTGGGCAACCGGATTCCACACGTGGGATGGAGTTGCGCTCCATCCATCCGACAAGCAGTGGGAGGCCCCGCGCTATGACTGTCGTGAGGGAATGAGTGCTCTGGGCCGTGACCTCGCCACAGGGCTGCATGTGAAAAAGGATTTTCGTGTCGGTTCCGTGGTCAGGGAGAGGGAAGGCTGGCTTCTTTATCCCATAAATCCCGCTTCTGAAGATCCCATTCATGTCCGCGCGCTCTTCTGCTCGGCACCAGTTCCGCAGTCCTTGGAACTCTTCCGGGAACACCTCGCAGAGGAAGAGAGAAGGCTTCTTGGAACAATAGCCTTTGGACCTTGTCTCGCCGTGATGGCCTTTTTCAGCGGCACGCCAATCATTCCTGATTGGAAGGGCATTCAAGTGAGAGATCCTGAGTCGCCAATCTCTTGGATCGCTTGGGATTCCTCCAGAAGGCCGCAGGGCAGTCCCTCGGGATCCTTTGTTTTGCATGCCTCCGCGGAATTCAGTGCCCGGGAGGGACTCTCCACGGAACAGGGGAAGAAAGCGGCCGTGGAAGAGCTACTACGAGACGGGGCTAGGATCGCTGGGTCATGGATGGGTAAACCTTCCTCCACGGTCGTTCATCTGTGGCGCTATGCCATACCCTTGGGGGCTGGCGTTGAGGGTGGATTTCTACGCTCAGCTAACGACGACAAACTCTACCTCATCGGGGATGGTCTTCAGGGGGGGCGTGTTGAGGGAGCCTGGCTCTCTGGACTCAAAGCAGCCCGGGATTATCTTATGAAAATTGGGGGGATTTGATCTCGCATCGAAGAACCCAGCCTAGAAAGCTAAGTTTCTTATGAAGACAATCCTTATTACCGGGGCTTCGACAGGGTTTGGGCGTGCCATTGCGAAAAATGCCTTGGAACGGGGCAATCAGGTCGCGCTTGCCGTCCGCAATCCGGAGAGCGTTGCTGATCTGGTCGGGGCTAACCCTGCGAAAGCCCATGCGGTCCGGTTCGATCTCACCAAGCCGGCCGATGCCGACCGTGCCGTGCAGGAAACGCTTCAGCAGTTCGGATCACTAGATGTACTTATCAATAACGCCGGATACGGCCTGCTTGCCGCACTTGAAGAATCTACTGATGAGCAACTTGCCCGTAATCTCGAGACCAATTTCACTGGTCCGTTCCGACTGATCCGTGCAGCTCTTCCGGTGATGCGCGCGCAAAAGAGCGGTCGGGTGATCACCATGTCGGCCATCGCCGCTTATGCCAACCATCCAGGATTCGCCGTCTATGGTGGGGCGAAGGCGGCTCTCGACGCCGCATGCGACGCTGCAGCGCAGGAGGTGGCCACGCTTGGCATCAAGTTCACGCAGGTGATCCCTGGGCCATTTCGCACCGATTTCATCGGACGTTCGCTCGATCAATCGCCTCGATTGCCTGACTACGAGGCAAGCGTGGGAAAATTCGGGGGATTTCTCTCCAAGATGGATGGCAAGCAGCCCGGAGATCCGGATAAAGCGGCCGCCGCGATTCTCGATCTCCTAAATGAGGAGAAGCCCCCCTTCCGTTTTGTCATCGGGGCATATGGCAATAGCACTTTTGCCAAAAAAATCTCCTCAATGGAGGCCGAGCTGAATGCTTGGAAGGAAAAAGGACTGCCGACGGATTTTACACAGGGGGCATGACCAGAGTAATTTATCGGGTTGCTTTTTGAATGACTGGATATTCCATTGAACCTGAATCTAGGGGGGATGCGGAAATCAGATGACAAGGTGAAGATCAAAATCCAT
>CAIXGT010000066.1 GCA_903919105.1 uncultured Spartobacteria bacterium
CCTCGAGCGACGCATTTCGAAGCAAGTCTGGGCAAAACAGATTTGAAATGGGAATCGCATACGGAGTTTGTGACCTATTCCGCCTTTACCCCCGGTTTGGATGCACTGCCCTTTGATCCAGCGGGAGCGACCGTATTACCCCCCGACTGGTTGGCCAAAGCACCTGGTCAGACCATGGTTGCGATGATGATCCGCGTCGAGGAACTGCCCGAGCATGAGGACCTGATCCTGCCGATGTTGCTCGATTGGTTTGTTCCCGAAAGTCTTGCAGTTTCCTATGTCCTCGATGGGGCGGCGGTCGTAGCCGGGGATTTTCGCATTGATACAGCAGGGTTCATGCGCTTTTCGGTTTTTGTGCGCAAAGGAACGGGCACACGCAGGGTCGGACGGATTGTGCAACGTCTCTGCGAGTTGGAAACCTATCGTGCGGCCTCGATGCTGGGCCTGCCAAGGGCATGGGAATTATCGAGAGAGCTGAATGCACTGGACCCGCGCCTTTCTGCGCTGGTCTCAGGGTTGGATGAGCGCGGAGAATCCGCCGAAGAAGCACTCCACGAGTTACTCTCCATTGCGGGGCAACTGGAGCGCCTTGCTGTTCAGACCAGCTTTCGTTTGCCGGCCACCGCAGCCTATGAGGCAATTGTGAATCAACGCATCTCCGTTTTACGTGAGACTCGGTTTCAAGGGCGACAAACCTTTGCTGAATTCATGACGCGCCGCTATGACGCTGCAATGCGCACTGTACGCGCTACTGAAGCGCACCTTACCTCCATGGCAGATCGAGCAGCACGAGCGGCGGAACTGCTTCGCACCAGAGTCGATGTGGAGCGTTCGGCACAAAACCAACAAATTTTGCAGAGCATGGACACCCGCGCAGATACGTCTTTGCGCCTGCAACATACGGTCGAGGGCCTCTCGGTGATCGCTATCAGCTATTATGTTTTGGAGCTGATGGCCTATCTGACGGCACCTTTGGCTGATGCGTGGCATCTACCCAAGGTTTGGCTGATGGCGGGATCTGTCCCAGTGGTCTTGGCTTTGGTCTGGGCGGGAATAGGGCGGTTGAAGTCTCCTCCTAGATAGAGGCCTGGGTGCCAGGAGGTAGGGTTGTAAACGCAGCAGTCCGAAGGACGAACCAAACACCGGGGAGGGTTTGCGGAAGAGAGCGATGCAATCGCACCCCGAAAGGTGCCACAGCTTCCCGGGAGGGAAGTGGCATCAACCCGTCGGGAAACGGCGAAGCAATCAACGGCCAGGCAAGCAATTCCATATTAAATCTGTAGTTCCTGCCGACCTACCAACCTTTTGACTTGCCGTCCGGATGGGCAAAGAATGCGATCCACCCATGCACGCCGTCATCCGCCACTACCACTACGATCCCAAGGATAGTAAAGAGATCGCCGAGAAGCTCACTAACGGCTTCATGCCGATCATGAGGAAGGCCAAGGGATTTGTCCGCTACTACTGGCTCGATAACGGAAAGGGCGAGGGAGCCTCGTTCAGTCTTTTCGGTAGCCGGGATGAAGCGGCGGCCTCGGTACCTCTGGCCGCCGAGTGGGTTCACGAGAACTTCACGGCCTCCCAGATCATGAAGCAGAAGCCTGAAGTCATTGAGGGGACCGTGGTCGCCCACGATTGATTGCCTCGCTGATCAGGGTTCCAATAAGCATCGGTTATTTCCCCACAATACTCATATCATGACCAAGATACCCGTCGTTCACGTTCCATCCGTTTCAGGAAAATCCTTCTGGGGTCCGGGTGGTGACCGCTACCGCTTCCTGATCACCGGGGAAACCAGCGGTGGCTCCTGTTTCATCGTGGAGTGTCTGGTGCCGCCTGGCGGGGGACCTCCGATGCACACCCATCTCCGGGAGGATGAATGTTTCTACCTCCTGGAAGGGGAGTTGGAGATCGAGGTGGGGGGCAAGAGGGTCGATGTCCGGGCCGGAGATTTCGTGCATGCACCGCGTGGTGTTCCCCACACCTATCGCAACACGGGATCAGGCCACGCTAAGATGATCGCGACCTTCACCCCGTCTGGGATGGAGGGGTGGTTTGAGAAGACGTTGAATCCTGTTGGGGAGGGAGAGGAGGTGCCGCCGTCGCCAACTCCCGGGATGGTCCAGCGCATGCTGGATGCAGGGCCTGAATTCGGAGTCGAATGGTGATGTCTCCAAGGGATTGATCCGGAGAGCCAATCCAAGGACTTAGGAAAGCGCTGATATTGCAAAACATGTGGAGGCTGACCGCAGTGATAAGATTACTGCTTCGGCAGCTCTGCAGTCCGTATCCCTGGCTGGAATCGGTCAATAATCATTCTTGCCACACGATACCCTCTCACTGACCAATGATGGGATGATGGACAATCGGACGATCATCGGAGCTCTTTCAGGAAAGGTCATTCATTTGCCGGACGTCAATAAGACTCCGATGCCATCCATTGCTTCATCAGGCATGGTGATGAACGGGAAGCTCTTTGCAGGAATCGACATGGTCACTTCGCCGGGTCAGCCCGATGTGAGGAGCTTCAAAAGGAAGTTCGGTCTCCTGATCCCTGCCACCAACACGAGTATGGAGTCGGAACTCTGGAGCATCATCTGCAACAATCAATGCTCCGGAGGGCTCGACGGGGTGGGGATTCACACGGTCAATATCCAAACCCCCAAGGCGCAGCTCAAGACGGAGGCCGATCTGCTTGCCTACAAGGATCAATTCATTGCCGGACTGGACCAGGCCATCCAGCAGGCAATCCTGGCGCAGCCGGAATACCTCATCATGGGCATGAGTCTGGAGCATATTCTGTACGGCATCGGTGAGATCAGATCACTGATGAGCGGCATCGAGTCCCGTTACAACTATTCATGGGCAACATGGCATGATGCAGCTGATGCCGCCTTGAAAAAGTACAAGGCAAAGCGGATAGGCCTGATCACTCCCTTTGATAAGAAAGGAAATGAGAATGCCATCAAGATGTTCGAGGATCTCGGATACGAGGTTGTCGCAAGCTTCGGCTTTGCTTGCGCCAACGCTATGGATATCTCCCACATTCCCGACTCGGCTAAGGAGGAGGTGATCGTGAAGTGTCTGGCAACGCCTGAAAACCATCTCGATGCAGTCGTTCAATTAGGCACGAACATGAGCATGATTTATGTCGCTGAGAAGCTGGAGTCGCAGCTGGGTATTCCGATTCTGGGAATCAATGCCGTCACCTTCTGGTATGCTCTGAGAGAGAACGGCTTCAAAAACCCCTTGGTCAAGTCAGGGCGGTTGTTGAGGGAATTCTAACTCGGCACTCGGATCACTCAGAGGAGACTTTCGGTAGCATATCGCTCCTTTCCTTGTTCTCAGGGATGGCAGCAATCCGCTTCTCCAACTCTTCAAACGACTTCACTCTGGCAAACAAGCCGGTCTTGGCAAATGCAGCGGCATAATTAATGGGAATACCAAAAAAGTATTATAAAAGCCTCCAAGCCTGATACAGAGTCGGATCAATGCTAAAAATGCAAATGCGGTGATTCCGTGAGCCTTGAAACCCAAATCAGAAGAGGCTTAGCGTTCCCGCGCAACCCGAAAGGATAAGAACGAGTGATGTGATCAAAGCCAGCGCGATCAGTGAGGTTGTTTTCACATTGGAAGCATCCCATAACCTTCGACCGAGTTCTATTGGTGGAAATGCTTAGTTTGGAACCAGAACTGACTAAGCGTATTGATTAGCCGTTTCTAAGCATTTCCCTCATGCCCCTAGACCTTTGGGTGATCTGGGGACATGATAGATATCACACACGACCCATATGAACCTCACACAACACGCTCCCCGCAGTCCTCGCGTCCGCCTTGGCGGTTACGTCATCCTTCCCCGTATGCTCGACAAGGGACGCGCCACCATTGCCGGTACCAACGGCGAGTATCACTACAACTGCCCGCTTGATGAGCACTTCTTGAAATTCACCGGAGTTGATCCAGAAGCGCTTCTTATCGAGTTGAAAGCTGGTAAAGGCGATGGAGAAATTCTTGAGTGGATCAAAGCCAACTCCGCAACCAAGTCGACAGAACTTGAAATCAAGGCATGGTCCTCCTGGCAGGAGAGCCGCGTTCCCTCATCCGTCGAAACCCGTGAATACATGCAAGAGGCTCAGAAAAAGATCGCTCCTACCCGTGAGGATATCGGTGCCTGGTTCGATCTTCTAGATGTGGACGATTACGTCACCTTCGGTGGCAAGGCCTAGAATCTGATCGATTCCTGAATCTTCATTGAAAGGCTGATCTAGAGAGGGATCAGTCTTTTTTGTTGGATTTGATAAGAGGGTTTTCTGCATTCGAGAAAGAGAGCTATTCCAGGGCAGCACGGGGATGGCCTGAATCCTCACGTTTCATCCATTCGTGCATCCTGTCTGTATGATAATGAGCTTTTCGCTGGCCAGATCTTCCCCCCTCAAAAAACTGCTATCCGCCTGATCCCTATCACATCATCCTTTGTTTATGCGTTCATTGCTACTCACCCTCATCGTATTGTCTTTGAGTGGTCTTGGTTCACAGGCGCTCGCCGCGCCATTGAATGAGATCCCTTTCAAAACCATGGATGGTAAGGCGGCTTCGCTTAAGGATTATGCGGGTAAGGTGGTGCTGGTGGTGAATGTCGCATCACAGTGCGGAAACACCCCTCAGTATGC
>CAIXGT010000067.1 GCA_903919105.1 uncultured Spartobacteria bacterium
AATTCTTCTACTGGATCACAATCATGTGTTCCCAGACTCTGGGCACGGCTCTGGGAGATTGGACTTCCGACTCAGCGGGTCTGGGGTACCTGGGGAGTGCGGCGATTTTCGGCGGGTTACTGGCTATCCTTGCTCTCGCTTCTTGGAAGACCACGATCTCGCGGACAATGCTTTTCTGGGGAGGCTTCATCCTGACGCGCCCGCTGGGTGCGGTGGTCGGCGATTTTCTTGATAAGCCTCATGACCACGGAGGTCTTGCCCTAAGTCGCTTCACGGCATCCGCAGTCCTACTAGCCATTATGGCGGGGATCATGATGGCCGTGCCTCAACGCTCGGCGGCAAAAAGCCACTGATCGGAAGCGCCAATCCATCAGGGCTCAAGCGTGTAGATAGCGCGAGAGCCCCTTTCTCAGAAGTTCCCGGGCATGGCTGAGACGGCGCTCGACTGCCTTGACCGAGCATCCCGCAATGAGTGCGATCTCGGCTTGGGAGAGCTGTTCGTATTCGCTCAGGATCAGCGCCTCACGGAGATCTGGAGGGAGAGAAGCTATGGCCACTTGAACGGCCTGCTCGCGCTCATGAGATTCGGCAGCTTTCAGGGGATCGCCCTCGGAGGCCACGGTGCCAGCCTCCTCGATGGCAACCGTCGGATGGCGTCTTTGCCAACGAAGATGATTCCGCCCCAGATTAGCGGCGATGCCGAAGAGCCAGGTCGAGAATTGTCCCCCCGTGCGGAATTTCATCCGACCCTGGTAGACCCTCACGAAGGTCTCCTCGGCAAGTTCGACAGCCGTCGCTTCGTTCCCTGTGAAGCGATAGAGGTAGGCCGTAAGGCGGTTCTTCCACCGCTCCATGATCCCTTTCAGCGCAAGATCTTCCCCACCTGCCAACAGGGCCATCGCGGCGCGATCTTCCTGTTCGGTTTCAGACATTCAAGAAGCTCCTTATTTTGATCCACAGGAGTCGATCACGAGCGGTAACACCTTGAGCAGATAATCCCGGCGTTTCTCCGGAGGGAGCTCCGCGGCCACAGCATAGAAATGCTCCAGCATCACGATCCGTGTCTCGGTACGGATACGATCGGTCTCCGCCACAGCATCACGGAGTGCCGGAGTGATGCTCTGCTGGCTCAGTCCCGCTTCCAAGGAGAGTTGCTCGAGACGGGCATTGGCCTCGCACATTCGGTCGCAGCAGGGACCGCACCGGGAGCCGTATTCTTTTTGCAGGGCCTCAATACGGGAGGACTTTTCCGGGGAGAGTTCATACCTCTGGCAGAGCCACGATGCAGGAGAACTCTTCAGAAAGTGGCGGGTGATCATGGCCCCCACAACACCGATCACGACGGCGGCCAGCAGGACAAGAATACCGCGTTTCATAAGAAGCACTCAGCGAGCCAGCGCGCTGGCAGCAAACGGCCGGAGCGACTGAAGATACTGCTCCTCATGAGTAGATCGGGCCTGAAGTCCACCGAGCAAGATGCCTCCAAAGAGGGCACTAACAACACAGGTCGCGGCGATGCGAGGTGTGGCCAAATCCTGAATCCATGAGAACAAAGGCTCCAAGGAGAACTTCCTGCTCTCCGCTGCCTCGATGCGCGTCCAGACAGAACGATTGAATCCGGATCCAGGCTCCACCTTTGGAGTCCAATTCTGCAGAAGAGCGGATAATTCGTGATCGTCACTCATGGGAAAAGTAAAAATAGCAAAATGAGCCTAGAAGACTCAACGGACGGGGACAGGCTTTTTCGGCACCATCCCCGCCTCGCTGAATCATCAGCTTACTTGCAGCAACTGGAGCACTTGCCATCCGAGCACTTGGCGCAGGAACTGCAGCTCTTGGAGCATCCCTGGCAGCTCTTGCAGCCATTATCGGCGGCCATTGCTGTGGCCAGACCGAGTCCGGCGATGAGGGCGAGCATGGCGCCCGCTTTGATCAATGTTTTCATGTGTGTGGTGTGTTTTGTTCAGAGCGGGAAGGATTCCCGTTCCATAAGTAATTCACCGCACAAGGCGAAATCCCCCCGAGAATTTATTCAGATCCCAAAAAACTCAGTTCGTTGCAGGAGCGGAGACAGATCCTGACCCAACGGGAACCATGACGTTCGGGGCAATCGAGGTTGATGGCATTGGTGGAGGAGTCTGGGAGGGCGAGGCTACGGGAGTAGCATTTGGTTCAGGAGTCGGCGTTGACTTTGAGGCGGGACGGAACTCCGGATGACGAATCCATCCCCCTGCCTCGGCAGTCCAGACACTCAATCCGATGGAAATCGTGCATCCCAGGAGGACAGCCCAGCCGATCCAAGCCGCCTGACGGGGAAACTTGATGAGCGCAAGGAGCGCAAGGAGTGCAAGGATTCCAGCAGCATAAACAAGTGGCGCCGTGATGTCAGCTCGGTGGGCATGCTGCCGGAGGGCGGTCTTCCCCGCATCATCCAATCCTGGCTGGATCGATCCATCCATGAAGGCATCGTAGGCAGCTCCTCCCGTCTGCATGACCGCAGGCATTGTGCAGACACAGAGGATCACAGCCAGTAGTCCCGAGGCAAGAGCACCGCGACTATGAAAAACGATGCCGATCAGAATCGGCAGGCATGCGACAGAGAGGCCGATGATCGGAACGTGATTAAGGGCCACATGGAGATGGGCCGGAGAGAAAAGGTTATCCATGGTTAACTTCAGAGGCTTATCCGGTGTGCGGCGACAAGCAAGAGGGAAGCATCAGACAAACGTCGCCCTCTCCAAGGCTGCGCTCGACATAAAAGCCCCTCTGTTGTGAAATTCAATCATGAGCAACGGACAAGGATCAGCCGGCAATGTCATTGCCTCCCTGGCGAGTTTCTTTATCCCCGGGCTCGGACAGTTGCTTCAGGGGCGATTGCTCGCAGCCATTCTCTTCTTCGTCTTCACA
>CAIXGT010000068.1 GCA_903919105.1 uncultured Spartobacteria bacterium
CGGAGGCAAATAAGTGCTTTGCTTAGTGGAGAGCAATCTCCACCGCTTCATATTCTCCCTTGAAGAGATGTGGTGAATTGGTACGCTTCGCCCTCATCGCCAGTATAGCTCAGCGGTAGAGTAGGGGACTCATAAGCCCTTGGTCGCAGGTTCGAATCCTGCTACTGGCACCATTTGATTATCCACCGTACCCACTCAAGACACCCAACACCTTTCCTATGGCAACAAGCAAAGTAGTAGTCAAAAAAAGCAACTCCGAACTCAAGCGCAAGCGCCAAACCGTCAAGCGCGAGGCCCGCAACACGAGCGTCCTCAGCCGTCTCAAGACCGAGGAGAAAAAACTGCGCGCCGCCCTCCATGCAGGTGTCGATGAGGTGACAGCCCTCTTCCAGAACTTTTCCTCCGCGCTTGATAAAGCCGCCAAGAAAGGGGCCATCCACAAGAATGTCGCTTCCCGTAAGAAGAGCCGTCTGAACACCCGTATTGCCAAAGGAGCCAAGCAGGTCGAGGCCCCCAAGAAAAAAACCGCGGTCAAGAAGGTCGTCGCCAAGACCAAGGCTAAGCTGAAGCCGAAGAAGTAAACTTCTTTCCGTTCTTTAATTATTCCAAGCCCCTCTGCTTAGGCAGAGGGGCTTTTTATTGGGAATATGGCTCGTTCGAGCCCCGACTGCATTTGAGGATCAGCGTCCTCTGACGAATGAGGAGAGTTCCTCAGTGGTCTGGTAGGCCAGGAACGGGGTCATGAAATAAATCCCGGGGAAGTGGTCCAGAACGGAACGGGTGACTTCTTTGGCGACGTTTACGCCTTCCTTGCGTCCCTCAGCTCCCTCGAGACCTTCCATCCTAGCCATAACGGGAGCGGGGATCGTGATGCCGGGCACCTCGTTATGGAGGAACTTGGCCTGGCGTCCGTTGAGCAGAGGCCAGACGCCGATAAAGACCGGCACTCCGAAGTGGGCCGTCCGTCTTGCGGTCTCTTCGACCAGGGCAGTTTCAAAGACCGGCTGAGTCATCACATAGCGCGCGCCGGCATTGATCTTGCGCTCGAGACGCTGGATCTGCGTGTCGAGACTCCGGGCGTTGGGATTGAAGGTACATCCCGCAATGAGATCAGGCCGCGCTTGCAGGTCGGTCCCGGCCAGTGTGTATCCTTCGTTCAGTCTGCGGATGATCTCCAGAAGGCCAACGGAGTTGACATCATAGACAGAGGTTGCGTCGGGATGGTCTCCTCCCTTGGCGGGATCTCCTGTCAGGGCGAGCACATGGCGCATTCCCATCGCGGCCATGCCAAGCAGTTCGCTCTGGAGGCCGATCACATTGCGATCCCGGCAACTCACGTGCAGAAGGGGGGTGATCCCTCGTTGCTTCAACATCGCGGCCACGGCGAAATTGCTGACCCTCAGGATAGCGAGTGAATTGTCTGCCAGGGTGATGGCGTCACTTCCCGCCCGGGTGAGTGCTTCGGCGGCAACGAAGAATTTTTCCAAAGGAAGTGTCTTGGGAGGATCCAGTTCCGTGACGATCACGGTCTTTCCCCCGGCTATCAGGTCGAGAATGCTTTTCTCGGTGGGTTCCGGAGCCGGGGGTGATTCTAGACTGGTGACGACTCCCGTTGTTTGTCGTACTGTCGGTTTGAGACCTTGCAGCGCTTTGCTGAGCGCCTTGATATGAAGAGGAGATGTTCCGCAGCATCCACCGACCAAGGCGGCGCCGGCCTCGGCCATCCGGCGGCCTAGATCCGCGAAATATTCGGGCGTCGTGCCGTAAGCGATGCGGCCTTCCTGATAGGTAGGACGTCCGGCATTCGGATAGACGGCGAGAGGGCGGGAGGGGGCGATTTTTTCGACAAGACGGAGCATTGCCTGGGGACCGTTCACGCAATTCAGACCGACCAGGTTCGCACCCTGTTCGCCAAGCGATTCCAGGACATCTCCGATCCAGGCCCCGCCGGGTAGGCGACCGCTCTCGGGAGAGGCGATTAGAGTGATGACCGGCTTGTTGCCGAGGGATTTGGCGACTTGCAGTGCTAGCGAGAGCTCCTCGGGATCTTGGAAGGTCTCCAGCAGGATCAGATCCGCACCTCCTTCGAGAAGTCCGCTGATCTGCTCTCGGAAAAGAACTTCTTGGTTCTGGTCGGCTTCCGCTTGGTGAGAACCAAGGGGGCCCACACTTCCGACAACCAGAGCAGATCTTCCGGATGCATCCACTGCCTCCCGAGCCAAGAGGGCGGCCGCTCTGTTGATGTCGCCCACCCGTCCTTCGAGACCGAACGTGAGAAGCTTGCGTGCATTCGCTCCGAAGGAGTTGGTGGTGATGAGTTGGGCTCCGGCCTCCAGGTATTCGCGGTGAATGGAGGAGATCGTTTCCGGTTGGGAGAGGCAGAGCTCCTCAAAGCAGTTTCCCGCAGGAACGCCCCTCTCGGCCAGAAGCGTGCCCATCGCCCCATCACCGCAGAGCACGGCTGACTTCAGCTCTTCAAGTAAGTCAGGCAGGTTCCCCATGGATAGGACGGTTTGACTCAGTTGCGCTTGGAGCGCTTGGCAACCAGACTGACGCTAATCACAAACATCACGGCTGCAAAAAGCGCCGTGACGACGAGGCCTGTCAGATATCCGGTGGGCAGTGCCGTTCCGCTGGTCGCAGCAAAGGACGAACGGATTGCCGTGACTCCGTAGCTGACGGGGTTGAGCGCTCCGGCCCAGTAGAGCCAGCCGGTTCCCGCAGGCATGGGAAAGAGGGCTCCCGACATCATCCAGAGGGGCATCAGGAAGATATTCATGATCGCGTGAAATCCTTGGGTTGAGTCCATCGGCCAGGCAACGAGGAAGCCCATCCCTGTCATTGCGAAGCCGACAAAAACGAGGGCTGGCAGGAGTAGTGCCGCCTGATGCCAACCGATCGGCAGGCCTGCCAGCGGGGCAAGTACGCAGAACAGTGCTGCCTGAAGCACCGCTAGGGTCGTTCCTCCCAAGAACTTTCCGAGTGGAATCGCGGCGGGGGAGAGGGGTGCAACCAAGGCGCCCTGCAGGAATCCCTCCTTTCGATCCTCGATGACTGAGATCGTCGAAAAGATCGCGGTGAAGAGCATGATCAGCACCAGCGTGCCGGGAAAGAAATAGGCCAGATAGCTGCCCGTGGCGGCGGCGGAAGTCAGGGCTCCGGGATTGCGGAAGGAAGGTCCGAAACCTGAACCGACAAGCAGCCAGAAGACAAGCGGAGTGGCAAGGGCCCCGATGATGCGGTTACGCTGACGCAGGAAGCGAATGACATCGCGCCACCAGAAGGCGAGGGCGGGAGTCCAGAGAAGGCGTATGGGTTTCATAAGGAACTGTTTTGGCAACTCAGTGCTTCTTTTTCTTAACGGGCGCATTCATGTCGGGCTCCAGATCCTGATCTGCAAAGAGGCGCCCTGTCCTCGCGATGAAGACATCTTCCAGGGTGGGACGAGCGATGCGGAGAGAGGTGATCTCTTTTGGGAATTCCCCGGCCAGCCGTGCTGCAAGAGCATAGGCCTCGACATGCTCGATGCGAACCTCTCCCTCCACGACTGTGGCGGGTATGCCGGTCTTCGAGGTGATGAGTTTGGCGAGTTGATCGGCTCCGGTTTCTTTGGAAGCTCCGAGGCTGATCACATCACCGCCAATGGCCGCGGTGAGTTCATCGGGAGTGCCAAGGGCGACAAGTTTTCCGGAACTGACGATGCCGACCCGGTCGGCTCGCGCCGCCTCCTCCATGAGATGCGTGGTGCAGAGGGCGGTGACGTTGTGCTCGTTTCGGAGTTTTTCCAAGGAAGCCCAGAGATCGAGGCGGGCTCCAGGGTCGAGTCCCGTGGAGGGCTCGTCGAGCAGAAGCACCTCCGGACGGATCAGGAGGCACTTGGCGATTTCAGCCCGGCGCTGAAGTCCGCCGGAGAGGGTCTCGACAATGTCATTAAGTCGGTCCGTCAGGTTGAGGGCCTTTGTGGCCTCAATGATGCGGGATTCGAGTTCCGTTCCCGTAAGCCCGTAAAGGGCGCCGCCACAACGGAGGTTCTCCAGAATGGTCAGCTTGCCGTCGAGACTTGGTGACTGGAAGACAACGCCGAGTCTGGCCCTGACTTCGGCTGCGGCCGAAATGACATCATGACCCGCGATTTTAGCCGTACCCGAATCGGGCAGCGAGAGGGTCGCCAGAATTCGGAAGAGAGTGCTCTTCCCCCCGCCATTCGGACCTAGCAGGCAGAAGAGTTCGCCTCGGTGAACCTCGAGGGAGATTCCGTCGAGCGCACGGCGTTCTCCGAAGGATTTCACCAGATCGCTTATGACGATGGCATGGGTCTTTGATTCGCTCATGAAGGTTACAGAATCGGCATCGGAGGCGATGATGGCAAGGCTTAGGAAGTTCGGGAAGGCGGCAGGAATTGCTCCGGGGTTGCCTCTGGAAGACTAAGGGCTCCGATCGCTTCCATGACGCGATTTGCAAGATGCTGATAAAGCGCACGGTCATCGCCGCCATGGGTAGCTGGATCGAGTTCCTCGGGAGTAAAGCGGATCGGGTTGCCTACCACTACCTTGATTGGAGTCAGGGAAATTTTTCCTGATCCTTTCGGAAAGGCCTCGTGGGAGCCGAAGATGCGCATTGGTTGCACGGGGGCCCGGGTCTTTGCAATGACCAGGCCAATCCCGGCCTTGGCCGGTTGGAGGGTGCCATCTACCGATCGCGTTCCCTCGGGGAAGAGGACGACGGCGTTGCCTGATTTGACCGTGCGGATCACGGTCTTGAGCGCCGACATATCGTTACCGTCGCGGTCGACGAGGATGACATTGATATGGGGGAGAAGCTTTCCCAGCAAGGGGATCTGAAGAAGGGTTTTGCGGGCGAGATAATAGACGCCTCGTCTTGAGCAGATGCCTACCAGCGGGGGGTCGAAATAACTCTGGTGATTGGAGGCAAGAATGAGAGGTCCCTCTTCGATCATCCGCTCCGTATGAACCGCCCGGAAGCTGAAGAAGAAACGCGCCGCGATCTTCGAGAGAGTGTACCAGAAGTAGTAGGTGAAGCTCATCATCAGCCGGTGGTCAGCTCTGGGAGATGAAGGTGGTCCAGTACCGTCTGAATTACTTGATCCAGATTCAGGTGTGTCGTGTCGATGACAATGGCGCCCAGCGGAATCATGAGAGGGGCGGTCGCGCGGGTTGAGTCGAGTCGGTCACGTTCGGTCACGGTGTCGATCGCTCCCTCACTGGCACGACGACGGGCACGTACTTCGGGAGAGGCATCGAGGTAGAATTTCCAAGGGGTCTCCGGAAAGACAATGGAGCCGATATCTCGACCTTCCATGACCAGATCATGGTTTTCTGACAAGGTGCGGAGTCTGGCATTGATGAAATCACGCACGGCAGGCACTGCGGCGATGACGGAGACCGTGGCCGCCACTTGGGGATCCGAGAGGTGAGGCGTGGCATTCTCCCCATCCAGCAGCAAGGAGAGGCCCGCGGCATCTTCATTTTCAAGGAGTGTGAGTTTGCGCGTGGCTACCCAGCCGACCAAAGAATCGGGTGAGTTGGAGGAGACCTTATCGCGCACGGCGCCCCAAGCGATGGCCCTATAAAAGTGTCCTGAGCTGACAAAGAACCAGCCTAGGGCAGCAGCAACCCCCCGGGAGACGCTGCTCTTCCCGGAGGCGGCGGGACCGTCGATGGCGATGACGCATCCAGCCATGGGATTATTCAGGAGGCCAGTACCGACTCAAGCGTTGAGCCGAATGTCGGATAGGAGGTGGCCACGCATTCCACATGATTGATGACTGTCTCCCCCTCGGCGAAGAGTCCTGCGATCGCAAAAGCCATTGCGATGCGGTGATCGTGAAAGCACTCGAGTTGAGCGCCTTTGAGCGGGTGCCCACCTTCGATCACCATGCCATCCTCTGTCTCGGTAACGGGTACGCCCATGGAGCGAAGATTTCCGGCGACAGCAGCAATGCGGTCGGTCTCCTTAACTCGAAGCTCCTTGGCGTCACGGATGATGGTTATGCCTTGGGCTAGTGCTCCGGCCACCGCAAGGATGGGAAGTTCATCGATGACATTCGGAATCTCGGCCCCCTCAATCACGGTGCCGTGGAGTGCGCTGCCAAGCACCCGGACAATACCAAGTGGTTCGGCTGCATTGGGGTCTACTGGTGTGGTCTCGATCGTTGCCCCCATCCGACGGAGTACGGCAATGACGCCGGTGCGAGTAGGGTTCAGTCCGACGCCAGGCATCGTGACATCGGATCCTGCTTTGGCTGAAGCGGCCACAAGCCAGAAGGCGGCGCTTGAGATGTCGCCCGGCACGGCGAAGTCTCGGGCCTTGAGTTGTTGGGGGCCTCTGAGGGCGATGCGGCGGCGGCCTTTATTGTCAGCTTCCCCGAGATCTAGCGAGACGCCGTACTCTTGGAGCATCCGTTCCGTGTGATCTCGGCAGGCAGCAGGTTCGACGACGCTGGTCTCCCCCTCGGCTGAGAGACCTGCGAGCAGGATGGCGCTCTTCACTTGGGCGCTGGCAACTGGCATCTCATAGTGGAGTGGCCTAAGCTTTCCTCCCTCGACCACCAGCGGCGGCTTCCCTTCTCCTCCTTCGGAGTTGAAGCGAGCCCCCATCTCGGTCAGCGGATTGATGACCCGTCCCATCGGGCGTTTGGAGAGCGAGGCATCGCCGGTAAGTCGGGAACTGAAAGGCTGGGCTGCCAGAATGCCGGAGAGAAGGCGCATGGTGGTGCCGGAGTTGCCACAATCGACATCAGTGGCCGGTGCGGTGAAGTGGCCCCCCTTGCCTTCCACGATAAAAGTGCCGGTGCTGGTGCGCTCGATCTGGGCTCCGAGTGCTCTCATCGCATTGACAGTAGAGAGGCAGTCCTCGCTCTCCAGGAAACCGATGATTGTGCTCCGCCCCTGGGCAAGAGAGGCGAACATGGCGCTTCGATGCGACATGCTCTTGTCTCCCGGAATAGTGATGGTGGCGCGGATCGGGCCGCAGTGACGGACAGTGAAAGTATGCATGAAAAATTTCTAGGCTGCGCGTTCGGGGGCAGGGAATGAAAGCGCACTGCGATGGTGCTTTGCCCTCTTCAAAAAATCGAGAAGGGAGTCGGGGTTTTCATCCCCGATCGCGGTGGCCATCGATTTCAAGAGTTTGGACATTTCCCGTAGGGCTGCGGCAACTTCCGGGCCGTTAGAGGTAAGGATTCCTGTCCAGAGCTCTGGGTTGCTTGCGGCAACGCGCGTGGCGTCCCGGAAGCTACCACCGGCCAGTTGCTGGGATCCTTCCGGAAGCGTATCGATGACAAGATTCATCAGGGCATAGGCGAGGGCGTGCGGCAGGTGGCTGAGCCGGGCAACCAGACGGTCGTGTTCGACAGGGCTCATTATCGTGACGGCACAACCAAGGTCCTGCCAGAATCCTCTTACCTTGCCGAGGGCACTTTGAGCGCTTTCCCGGGAAGGAGTGACAAGGCAGGGAGCCCCCTCAAACAGGTCTTCGCGTGCGGCTCCGAGCCCTGCCCGTTCGCTGCCGGCCATCGGGTGGGCTCCTACGTAACTCCCCCCAAGAATCGGTGTGAGTTGATCGACGACGCAGGCTTTCACACTTCCTGCGTCCGTGATGACCGCCGTAGCCGAAAGTCCCGGAGCCATGCTCCTTGCCAGCCCTTCCATGCTGTCGACCGGGGTGCAAAGCACGACGAGATCAGCATCCTCCACGGCAACCGCTGGGTCAGTGGAGATAGAATCGGCCAAACCTCTGCTGGTGAGATCATTCAAGGCTTCTTCGTTGCGTGCCCAGGCCGATATATTAGTGCCTGGATAGCGGCTTCGAAGGGCCATGGCGATTGAGCCACCGATGAGCCCAGGACCAAAAATGGTGACGCGTTCGGCGGGCGCCGTATCGTTCTTGACTGCCGGAGTGCTCACGCGGAGCAGATCAGGGAACCAGAAAGACCTTTCCGGAGTAGGGATCCTTGACTTCGGAGCCAGGAGGGAAACCGCGGACATCCACATAACCCGCGGTTGGTGAGTGGGGGCTGGTCACGAATCCAGGCTTTCCCGGGACGGGGGTTCCGTAAGGGAGATCGCGGGGAGCAGCAACGGGAACGGGGGTCGGAGTGGCAAAGGGATTGGCAGGGCTGGAAATCGCATTGGTCACCGCGCTGTTGGTGTCGGTGACACTCCCGTCAACAAGAGGAACTCCATTGGTCGAGGTTAAGGTGGTTATCTCTTGGGAATCTGTGACGGTGGCCGCGCCGCGCTTCTTTCTTGGAGCAGGTGTCTCGTTGTCGGCGCATCCCGCCAAGATCAGGACTAGGAAAAGTGGGAGCAAGCGGAGTGATTGTTTCATCATGGTGAAGTCCTTAGGTGATCACTCATTTGTCCCGTGACTTCAATGTTTTTCAACCGGAATAAGGATTTTCACGGAGGGAACCGCTTATGACCAAAGTGTGACGAAAGCGTCACATCGATAAATTCTGTTGCCAAAGTGACCCAGCATCACCATAGCTTGAAGTCGAAGTTCGATGATAGCGATTCAGGCAATGCAGGTTCCCCGCTGGTCGGGAGGACTGCTCCACGTCTCCTCAGGTGAGGAGCTGGTGCATTCCAAGAAGTAGCCGTCAGCGTAACAGGAACCAACAAAAACAAGCAGTATGAAGTTATATATCGGGAATCTTCCCTTCTCAGCAACCGACGCTGACCTCCGCGAGGTTTTCGGCGCTCACGGAACTGTCACGGACGCAGTCGTCATGATAGACCGTACGACCGGCCGCTCACGCGGATTCGGATTCATCACCATGAGCACCGACGACGAAGGTCGCGCGGCAATCACAGGACTCAGCGGCGCCGACATGGGCGGACGCAATCTCACCGTCAATGAAGCCCGTCCGATGGAGGATCGTCCTCGCGGTGGTGGCGGAGGCGGCGGTGGTGGCTACGGTGGTGGCGGCGGAGGCGGCTACCGTGGTGGTGGCGGCGGAGGCGGTGGTGGCTACCGTGGTGGTGGCGACCGTGGCGGTAGCGGTGGAGGCGGCTACCGTGGTGGTGGCGGCGGAGGCGGAGGTGGTGGCTACCGTGGTGGTGGCGATGACCGCGGTGGACGACAGGACTACCGCTAAGTCTACTAAATTTTCAACAGTCCCTGAATGGGGACTTTTTTAATCAAAGGCCCGGGAGGAAACTTCCGGGCCTTTTTTTAGCTACTTATGGCTGGATACCCTTTGCCGCCTTCAGGATGCCCGCGGCCTTATGGAGGGTCTCCTCCCATTCCTTTTCCGGATCGGAGTCGGCTGTGATGCCCGCGCCAACATGAAAAGAGGCTTCTCCATCTCGGATCATAACCGTACGGATCGCAATGTTGAACTGGCTCTCCCCGTTATAGCCGAAGTAGCCGATGGCTCCCGTGAAAAGACCGCGCGGTGTCGGCTCCAGCTCGCTGATAATCTCCAGGGCTCTTTTTTTTGGAGCTCCTGAAATCGATCCTCCGGGGAAGCAGGCTGCCACCGCGGCAACCTGCGAGACGTCTTCCCGAAGCTTGCCCTCGACAGTCGAGACGAGGTGGAAGACCTGCGCGTAACGTTCCAGTTCGGCAATCCGAGCTGTTGTCACACTGCCGTATTCACAGATGCTTCCCAGATCATTGCGCTCCAGGTCGGTAATCATGATCAGTTCCGCAAGTTCCTTCGGGGATGATTGAAGCTCCAAGGCCTCGCGTTCATCGGCCGGGATCGCATCACGTCGGGGTCTTGTCCCCTTGATCGGACGGGTTGAGATTGTACGTCCGCTAATCTTGAGAAAGCATTCGGGGGAACTGGAGAGGACCGCCTCGTTTCCAAGTCGGAGGTAGGCTGAATGAGGAGCTGGGGATGCTTCGCGCAACGCCAGATAGAGAGGCCAGGGATCACCTCCAAACCGAGCGGAGAAACGATGCGAAAGGCAGACCTGGTAGATGTCTCCCGAGGCAATGTATTCGCGGGCCCGGGATACTATCCTCAGATAAGACTCCCTTCCTATATCCGACTGGAAGTCCACGATTGGAAGTCGGGCAGGAGGGGCCTGTATGGAGGTTGGCTCGCCAGGGTTTTCTCTCCTCATTGTTCCTACAGATAGGATCTTCGGGGCATCGTAAAAACCGAAGCGGAAGGACCCGTCGAATCGGAAGTAACCGATGGCAGCTCCATCAGGTGCCCCGGTTTTTCCGGGCGGCCGCTTTCTTGCCGCGAGTTCCCTTTCGATAAGGTGCCAGTCCGAGGTTTCTCCCTCGAGGATCAAGTCTGGATCCGATGCCAGCAGAGACATTTCCTTCGAGCCCTCCAGCGAACTATCCA
>CAIXGT010000069.1 GCA_903919105.1 uncultured Spartobacteria bacterium
CGGGCGCTTGGACTCAACGAAGATCTGGCCGAGGCCATCGCACTTGCCCATGACCTGGGACATCCTCCGTTCGGCCATGCCGGAGAGGAGACGCTCGACCGCCTCATGAAGGATCACGGCGGGTTCGATCACAACGAGCAGAGCCTCCGCGTTGTCGAGACGCTTGAGGAAAGCTATCCCCAGCATCAGGGACTCAACCTCACCCATGAAGTTCTCGAGGGATTGAAAAAGCATCACCGGCAGATTGTGAGCCCCGACGGTGCGAGCTATCCGAGCCCTTCTCTGGAGGCCCAGGTTGCGAACATCGCCGATGAGATCGCCTACTACAGCCATGACCTCGAGGATGGACTTGCCTCCGGCCTGCTTTCCCAAGAGGAACTCATGAGTCTTGATCTCTGGCGCGAAGCAGATGCCAAGGCTCTCGCGGAATCCTCAGGGACCCTCAACTCCGCAGGTCCCCGCACCTATCGGAAGTTCGTCCTCCGCTGTCTGATAAACCGGGAGGTTGAGGATCTCGTCTCAACAAGCCATACGGCTATCCTCGCTTCAGGAGTCAATACAGTCCATGAGGTTCGTCATCATCCCGCCCGTTTGATTGGGTACTCCTCCGATCTCAAATCTCGCAACGCCGCACTCCGCAGGCATCTTTACGAAAAGTTCTACCGTCATCCCGAAGTGCATGAAGCCAATGAGAAAGCCTGCTCTCAGATGGAGACCGTCTTTGCCGACCTAATCAGCCATCCCGAAAAACTAGGAGTGCGCACTCTCTCGCGTCGGGAACGCGATGGCCTTCATAGGATCGTTGCCGATTATGTGGCAGGGATGACCGATTCGTACTTGCGGAGCCGGAACCAATCTCTCAACGGCTAATCCCTTGAACCTTCCACTTTCCCAAATTACTCTCTGAGCTTTCTTTCACGCTATGTCCACAGAAGCACCCCATCACACGATCGACGTCCCCTATCTGGCCCGTCTTGCCAGATTAGAAGTCACTCCCGAGGAGATCGAGATCTTCGGTCCTCAGCTCGGACGCATTCTCGATCACGTGGAGCAGATGAACAAACTCGACATCTCCGGCATCGAACCGACGGCGCATGCGATCACAGTCTTTGACGTGATCCGTGAGGATTCTATTACCGAAAGCCTTCCCAAGAAAACGATTCTGGAAAACGCTCCGCACAACGCCAACGGGCTCTTTGTCGTCCCCAAGGTTCTGGATTAGTCGCTTGCCCAAGCCTGCCATCTGATGAATTGCGGACGACATTTCAACTTTTTAACTTTTTAACTTTTTTATGTCCTTCACCCCTTTCCAAAGCATAGCCGCAACACGCCGACTCCTCCGTTCCAAGGAAATCTCACCTGTCGAGCTGCTTGAGGGTCTCGAGCAGCGCATCGCCTCCGTGGATTCCTCAATTGGGGCCTACATAGCACGTGATCTGGAGATAGCCAAGAAGGAGGCCGCTTCAGCAGATCTCTCCAAACCGCTCGGAGGCATTCCGATTGGGATCAAGGATGCAATCAGCGTCGCGGGACAGCCTCTCCAGTCGGCATCTAGGATTCTCGACGGATACACAGCCCCCTACGATGCGACCGCTATCGCCCGTCTGCGCAGTGCGGGAGCCATTCCTTTCGGACGGATGAACATGGACGAATTCGCCATGGGATCCTCCACCGAAAACTCCGCTTTCCATCCGACACGTAACCCTTGGGATCTCAACCGCATTCCCGGAGGATCGAGCGGCGGCTCCGCAGCAGCGGTGGCTTCTGGAACGGCCCTTGCCACACTCGGATCCGACACCGGCGGATCGATCCGTCAGCCTGCAGCTCTCTGCGGCTGCGTGGGGCTCAAGCCAACCTATGGCCGTGTCTCCCGCTATGGCCTGATCGCCTTTGCCTCCTCACTTGACCAGATCGGTCCCCTCACCTCGACCGTCGAGGATAGCGGCATCCTGCTCAATGCCATGGCGGGCAAGGATCCCCATGACTCGACCTCGCTGGAACTTCCCGATGAGGACTTCACCGCTGAGATCGGTCGTGACTTGAAAGGCCTGCGCGTCGGTGTGCCTAAGGAATACTTCGTGGATGGAATGGAGCCGGGCGTCCGCTCATCCGTCGATGCCGCGATCCAACAACTCGTCTCCCTGGGTGCCGAGCCGGTGGAGATCTCACTGCCTCACACCGAGTATGCCGTCGCGGTCTACTACATCATCGCCACTGCCGAGGCCTCGGCCAACTTGGCCCGCTTCGACGGGGTTCGCTATGGTCGCCGCTCACCTGAGTCCAAGGATCTGCTCTCTCTTTATGAAAAGACGCGTGCCGAGGGATTCGGACGCGAGGTGAAGCGCCGCATCATCCTCGGCACCTACGTGTTGAGCAGCGGTTATTACGATGCCTATTACCTTCGTGCGCAAAAGGTCAGGACCCTCATCCGCCGGGACTTCGACCAGGCCTTCACCAAGGTAGATGCCATTGTCTCTCCCACCTCTCCGGAGACTGCATTCCGTTTGGGGGAAAAGACCGACGATCCGCTCAAGATGTACCTAGCCGACATCTTCACGATCGCGACGAATCTGGCCGGCATCTGCGGACTAAGCCTCCCCTGCGGATTCTCCAACCGCGACGGCGTCGACCTTCCCGTCGGCCTGCAACTGCTAGGACGCCCCTTCGGTGAGAGCCGGCTCCTCCGTATCGGCCACGCCTACGAACAATCGACTGATTGGCACAAGCGCAGGCCTGGACAAATAAGTTAAAAAGTTAGTACTGTTAAAGGGTTAAAGCGGGGACATCTTTTGTGATTCCCAACATCTACGGTTCGCGCTCTTTTCACAGAATGGTTTTCAGTACATTGTAACATTTTCACTTTTTAACTCTTTAACCGCGCAGAGCCCTGGGGTTGGCAAAGTTTTTGCTGCTTTTGTTCTGTTAGGTTGGATTTTTTGTCTCCAGAGGCAATGATCACCGCTAACTCTGATGGAACCACATTACCTCAACGACGGCTTCGCAAAGATCGACCACGACCTACGGGAACTCATGACCTGCCTGCAGGAGGTACTCGGCGAGCTTGGTGAGGAGGAGACCAGAAAACGCCTGCCCTGGCTCAACAATGAGGAAACCGGATCCGGGGGATCGAGGGGGCTCGAACAGGCTTACTCGATAGCCTTCCAGCTTCTCAATATAGTCGAAGCGAATGCCGCGGAACGGACACGCCGCCAGCGCGAGATTCACGAGGGGCTTGTCTCCGGACGCGGTCTGTGGGGCGATCAGCTCTCACGCCTTCAGCAGAAAGGATGGACCGCCGAGGAGATTGCCGCCTATCTGCCAGGAGTCCGTGTGGAGCCGGTCTTCACAGCACACCCGACGGAAGCAAAACGAGGCGCGGTTCTCGACCAGCATCGCCTGATCCATCAGCTCCTGGCGGAGAACGACCGTGATGACATTACTCCGAGCGAGAGACTCGAGATACGAAGAAAGATCAAGATCTGCCTAGAGCGTCTTTGGAGAAGCGGAGAAATCTTCCTGGATCAGCCCGATGTGGCCGACGAGAGGCGTGCCGTGATGTTTTATCTCCGGGATATTCTTCCGGGAGTGGTCACGCGTCTCGATATGCGCCTTCGCTGGGCATGGAATGAGCTTGGCTTCCCCCCCGAATTGATGGGAGGACCCGAGAGTCGTCCCCATCTCAGTTTCGGAACATGGGTCGGAGGGGACCGTGATGGACACCCCTTTGTCACCGCCAAGGTGACGGACGAAACACTGCGGGAGTTGCGTCTTAATGCCCTGATCGTCCTGCACCGCCAACTCGATACTCTTGCCGAGGCTCTTCCTCTCTCCAGTCATTTCCAGAAAGCCTCCCAGCAATTGCTCGACAGGGTAGCGGTGCTCTGCGGTGAGCTTGGCCCTTTGGGCGAGCAGATCACGGCACGATATCCGGGTGAGCCATGGCGTCAGCTGGTTCTGCTCATCCAGGGACGTCTCCCCCTGCAAATCGGTGCCGCAGACCGTGCCTGGATCGCCGAGTCCGGAGCGCGCTATCGTCGCCCGGAAGAGGTCGCCTCCGACCTCACCATCTTGCAGGAAAGCCTTGCGGAAGTGGGAGGCCAGCGTCTCATCCGCGAAACAGTCTGGCCGTTGCTGCGGATCCTGGACGTCTTCGGATTTCATCTCGCTGAGCTCGATGTCAGGCAGAATAGCAACACGCACGATCTTGCGATGGCTCAGCTTCTGAAAGCGGCCAACATTCCCGACGGGGAGAACTTCCCCACATGGAGTGAAGAAAAGCGTCTTTCGTTCCTCCATGAGGAACTCCGCTCACCGCGCCCCTTCCTGGGAGCGAACCATTATCTGGGACTCGGTGCCGAGGCCGATGCAGTTCTTAGCTGCTACGACACCCTACGCGAGCACATCCGTGAACATGGTCGCGAGGGAGTCGGAGCCCTGATTGTCAGCATGACCCGTCAGCTTTCCGATCTGCTTGTCATTCCCATCCTAGCCCGCGAGGCCGGACTGACCGACTGGAAAGACAGTATCCTCTCATCACCCCTGCCTATCGTGCCGCTCTTTGAAACGCTCGACGATCTGGAGCGTAGCCCCTCACTGATCAAGGAGTTTCTGGCCGAACCTGTTGCCAAGGCCTCTCTTATCCACCGCGAAGGACGCCTACCGGTCCAGCAGGTGATGATCGGCTACAGCGACAGCAACAAGGATTGCGGAATTCTGGCTAGCCAGTGGGGACTTCATGAGGCACAGCAGGCCATGACCAGGGTCGCAGCCGAGTCAGATATCGCCCTTCGCTTCTTCCACGGGCGTGGAGGTACCATCAGTCGCGGAGCAGGCCCCACGCACCTCTTCCTAGACGCCCTTCCTCCCGGTGCGTTACAGGGTGACCATCGGATGACAGAGCAGGGAGAGACGATCGCTCAGAAATATGCCGACATCTCGACGGCGACCTATCACTTGGAACTTCTACTAGCCGGCGTCACAGGCATCTCACTCGCGGGTAAGCGCCCGGGACGGGAAACCGGAACCTGCTCGCGGATTGCCGATGATCTGGCCAAGGCAAGCCGCAAGGCCTATCGGGCCCTGATCGACGCGCCTGGGTTCATAACCTTCTACGACCAGGCGACCCCGATCGATGCCCTGGAGTCGAGTCGTATCGGCTCACGCCCCAAGCGCCGCTCTGGCCAGCGTAGCCTAGCCGACCTGAGAGCCATTCCCTGGGTCTTCAGTTGGAACCAGTGCCGCTATTACTTGCCCGGCTGGTTCGGTGTCGGCAGCGCCCTGGAAACTCTGGAGAAGGAGCAACCGGAGCTTTTCAAAACACTTCAGGCTGATATTAGGAACTACTCGTTTCTGTATTATGTCCTCTCGAATGTCGAGACTAACATGGCCAGTGCCGATCTCCCGATTATGAAGGATTATGCGGCCCTCGTGACCGATAAGGAAATCCGCGAAAGAATCTTCAACATCATCTCCGAGGAATTTCAGCGCACCCAGGAACAGCTCCGGAAGGTCTTCGGAGGGAGTCTTGAGGAACGACGCCCCCGCATGGGTAAAACCCTCCAACTTCGCGCCCGCGCCCTAGCCCTTCTTCATGAGCAACAAATCGCCACAATCAAGGAATGGCGGGCTGCACGCACGGAAAATCCAACCAAAGCGGATGAACTTCTTCCTCGCGTCCTACTCTCCATTAACGCCATTGCAAGCGGCTTGAGGACAACAGGATAAGAATTGTTTTTACGTTTTAATAATCATAATATAAGTTCTTCTCAGCGATGAATATCGCCATAGTTGGCGGTGGCCCTGCGGGACTCATGGCGGCCGAAGTAGCCGCCACATTCTTGGCTCAGGGAGAGGGCAGTTCAGGCCTGAAAGTTACTCTCTTTGAAGGAAAACCTTCTGTGGGGCGGAAATTCCTGGTAGCAGGCCACGGAGGATTGAACCTAACTCATTCTCACAGCTTGGATCGGTTTGCCGAACAATACAAAGGCAGCTTCAAATCTGATGAATGGACATCACTTCTGAACGACTTCAGTAATCAGGATACCCGAGACTGGGCTGCCTCTCTTGGGATTGAAACATTTATAGGGACAAGCGGCAGGATTTTTCCCAAGGAGTTCAAGGCAGCTC
>CAIXGT010000070.1 GCA_903919105.1 uncultured Spartobacteria bacterium
GCCGAGGCGACCTGCTCACGAGTGGCGCCACCCCCGACATCGAGGAAGTTGGCGGGACTGCCACCGGCATGCTGGATGATGTCCATGGTGGCCATGGCAAGACCGGCACCGTTGACTAGGCAGGCGATATTCCCGTCGAGACCGATGTAGTTGAGTCCGTGCTTCGAGGCCTCGACTTCGCGCGGATCCTCTTCGGTGACATCGCGCATAGCGATGATCGAGGTCTGGCGATAGAGGGCGTTGTCGTCAAAATTGAACTTCGCATCGAGGGCCATCAGGCGGCCGTCTGTGGTGACGACAAGGGGATTCACCTCTACCATCGAGCAGTCCCGCTCGATGAAGAGGCGGTAGAGATTGGTGAAGAGCTTGGAGGCCTGATTCATCAGCGGACCGGTGAGTCCCAGTGAGGATGCGATCAAACGTGTCTGGTAAGGCATGATCCCTAGGAAGGGATTGATGGAAAGACGTAGGATCTTCTCAGGGGTCTTATCCGCGACCGTCTCGATGTCCATACCTCCCTCGGTGCTGGCGATCAAAACGGGAACCGACGTGGCGCGGTCGATGAGGATCGCGAAGTAGAGTTCACGGGCGATGTCGACGGCCTCACCGACAAAGATCTTGCCGACTTCCTTCCCCTCAGGGCCGGTCTGGTGGGTGACGAGCACCTGACCCAGCATCTTCGAGGCGAGATCCTTGGCTTCCGCAGGGGTATCGCAGAGATGGACGCCGCCTTTGAATCCGTTCTTGAACGTTCCCTTGCCGCGTCCTCCTGCATGGATCTGGGCCTTGATGACAAGCTTACCTTGATTGAGTCCCGTTGCGACGGTTTCTGCCTCGTCGGGAGTGTGGGCAACACTGCCTGGTTGGGTGGCGACGCCGAATTCGGCGAAGAGTTCTCTGGCTTGAAATTCGTGGATATTCATTTGAGGAAGCGAAAATATCTACACGCTCTCCTGCTTCAGGAAAAGAACTCACTGTCGGAAGTATGAAAAAAATACCGAAGTGGAATTTTTTGGGATAGCTGATTAGGGCAATCCGCCCCAATACCCTATCCAGCTATACCCTATTACCAATTCCCCATCTACGGCAGCGGCCCAGCCCTGAAGTGATCAGACGCAGGCGACTGCATCACGTCTACCCAGATCGGGAGGGCCAGTTCGGCGCCATATCCTCCGTGCATTATGGTCTTGGGATGGTCGAATCCAACCCAGACGCCGCAGGTGAGTCCTTGGGTATATCCTAGGAACCAAGCATCTACGAAGTGGTCGGTCGTCCCGGTCTTCCCGGCAGCCGGCTTGCGGAGTCCAAGTTCAGCCGACTTGGCCGCCGTGCCCCGCGTCATGACCTCGGTGAGGATCCCTGTGGTAGTTCTGGTCGCCGCGGGATCGAGTGCAGCAATGCGGCCATGGGTTGCGCGATAAAGAACGGTCCCCTCGGAGTCGGTGACCTGCTCGATCAGGTGCGGCTGGAGTTTTTTCCCCCCGGTAGCCAGCGCCGTGTAGGCCGTAGTGAGGTTTCTTAGCGTCGATTCGAAGCTACCCAAGCAAATTGAGGGATAGTGCGGCACATGCTCGGCCAGACCGAGTCGTTCCATAGTGGAGGCGATATCTCCCAGTCCCGTCTTCATTCCGACGCGAACGCTCATGGTATTCCGTGAATGCACAAGCCCCTCTTTGGCTGGGAGATCGGAGCCGAAGGTTCCATCGCTGTTCTGAGGATCATAGGCCGCGGAGCGGGAAGGGAGATCCAATGCTGTGAGGCGTGCATCACTCACAGGTGTCTCCGGCGTCATCACACCCCTGCGGAAGGCCTCCTCGTAGACAAAGGGCTTGGCCGAGGAACCGATCTGACGCATGGCGACCAAAGCTCTGTTGTACTTACTCCTGGCAAAATCACGCCCTCCCACGATCGCCGTGATCCCACCGTTGGCATTGTCGATGGCAAGGAGTGCCCCCTGGAGTGGTTCCATGGGTTCGGCCCCCTTGGCAATATGGTGCTGCTGGCGGAAGTCGGAACGCTGCTCGACTTCTGCGAGGCGTTTTGACACGGCGGTCTCTGCCGATTGTTGGAGTCCCGCATCAATCGTTGTGTCGATGCGCAGGCCCCCGGAATCTATTCTGTCCAAGGGCACCACCTGCTCCAGTTCGTGGAGGATCGCGTCGACAGCCCAGCTGTTGAGAGCGTTAACGAGACTTTGTTGGCCCGGAGTCATCGGCTCAGCCTCCGCCTTCTCAAGCTGGGCATGGGTAATGAAGCCCAGATCCTCCATCCGTCCCAGGACCACATTACGCTGCCCGAGTGATGCATCGATATTGTTGAGCGGAGAGAACCTGTTCGGGCTGCGGATGAGTCCTGCTAGGAGCGCCCCCTCGGAGAGATCCATGTTGGAGGCTGGTTTTCCGAAGTAGGCCAGGCTGGCGGCCTCGACCCCGTAGAGCCCCGAGCCGAAGTAGATGCGGTTCATGTAAAGCTCCAAGATCTTCTCCTTGCTCATTTCCATCTCGATGCGGAAGGCCATGGCAGCTTCCAGGAACTTGCGGTTGAAGTTCTTTCCCCCGAGAGGGAAGCTATTGCGGGCGAGTTGCTGGGTGATGGTGCTGGCTCCTTGTTTCATCCCTCCGAAGAGCAGATTTCGGACGGCGGCCCGGG
Source organism: uncultured Spartobacteria bacterium (assembly GCA_903919105.1). The sequence continues at coordinate 2,650 of CAIXGT010000070.1, forward strand.
CGATCCCGAGAGGGTCGACTCCGTGGTGCTCGTAGAAGCGCGAGTCCTCACGGCTGATCAGCGCATTGACGAAATTCGGGGAGACCTTCTCGTAGGGCACGACGATCCTGTTTTCCCCGACTGTCCTACTGTAGAAGGTCCCGTTGCGATCGTAGATCGCGGAACGCTGGGGCATCTGACCGATGGTCGAGATGTCGAAGGTCAGGGCCCAGAGGTAGTAAACCAAGCCGATCAGCATCCAGAAAAGGAGTGCCGCGAAGCCTAGCTTGATCAGCGTGATCAGGAACGAACGCTTCCGTTTGGGAGGCCTTTTTTTTCCTCGATTGGGAGGTGTCTTGGATCGTCTGTTCACTGTTCAGTTAAGGATTAGAAAAGACTATCCGGTTATGGAGCTTGATGACGAGTCGCTGTTCATCGGACGATCCTATGGTAATGATCTTCCCATGATTGAGATTCAGATACTGACCCCCATTCCTGCGATCGCGGAAGGAGTTCTTCGAGAGAGCATCCTTGGTCGCGCACAGGAAGCGGGACTTGTGAAGCTGGGGGCTGTGGACCTGCGGCGCTGGACCCACGACCGTCATCGCACGGTCGATGACGCTCCCTATGGCGGAGGCCCGGGCATGGTAATGAAGATCGAGCCGATCGCAGAAGCCTTAGGCGAGCTTCGCAGGCCCGAGACCAAGGTGATCTTCCTCACTCCACAGGGTAGAACTTTGACCCAGCCGATCGTCCGGGAGTATGCCAAGGCCGAGCATTTGATTCTGCTCTGCGGGCATTATGAAGGGGTTGATCAACGCGTTGCCGATCACCTGGTCGATGATGAGATCTCGATCGGAGACTATATCCTTACCAACGGTGTCCTCGGAGCACTTGTCCTCACCGATGCCATCGTACGTCTTATCCCCGGCGTCCTGGGTGATGAGCAATCGGCTGTCACCGAGTCCTTTGAGACCGGCCTGCTCGATCATCCTCATTACACCCGTCCCGTTGAGTTTAACGGATGGGAGGTCCCGCCTATACTCCTCTCCGGCAATCATGGCGCGATCGCAACATGGCGTGGAGAACAGGCTCTGGAAGCTACCAAGAAACGCCGGCCTGACCTGCTGCGTTGAAGTCTATAATAGGGACATCGAAAAACCGAGACTCGGGCTGGCGGGAGTTATCCCTCCAGTGGAGGGCTCTGGAGAAATGGCTTCGCTCTGGAAAAAGGCGCTATCACGCGGGCAGTCGAACCACGAACAGCAATCTGAAAAAAAGGAAAAACCCACCCCCGATGAAGGAGATGGGTCTTATGAGTCAGTCTGAAAAATCTTTAAGCAACCAGTCCCTTCCTTCGACGTACCATCACGAATCCAGCGATGCCAGCGGCAAGGAGCAGGGAAGCTGCAACTTGGGAAGGCTCGGGGACTGCTGCGGTATTTCCAACATCGGGAACAAATGTCACCCCATCCTGTCCTAAGAAATTACCATTATATCCGCTTCTTCCTTCCATAATACCAGCGTACTGGTTTATTCCCGGCCACATTACAAGCAGTACACTATCCGAAGCGGCGCCAAAATCAAAGTGCGTTACTCGTTGTCCGTCATTACTTACCGTAAAAGAGTTATGTGAACCAACGACTAGGTTGACCAAATTCAAGGTAGGATCAAAGGGAATATTGCCCCCTAAGTCAGAGGTTACAAAGAGACTAGTTGCTGCAGTTCCAAAACTATTAAGTGTGACGGTTCCTCCGATCGTATCACCTGTTCCGAACCCTATTTCGCCGGGTAAAGAAAAATTAAAAATGGGTTGCGTAAAGATTTTTCTGTAAAATTGGTTAAGGAAGTGGAGAGTCGATGGGGTTCATGTTGAGGTAGATTTTTCC
>CAIXGT010000071.1 GCA_903919105.1 uncultured Spartobacteria bacterium
GGATAGTGCCCGCTTCGAGCATGGCCCGGATTCGTGCTAGAACTATCTCCAGGGGTTGGCCTGACTGCTCGGCCACCATGGCAAAAGGATCCTCATGAAATCCGGCGATCTTGTCCTCGGAGATCGCGAGGATGGATGCGTTGACAGGGTCGTTGTGCTCGACAGGAAGCATAAGGAAAAAAGGATGAATTATGAATTATGAATGATGAAATTCAGAGAGCCATAAAATGATTCATCCCTGAAATTCCAAGGTATGCCTTTCCACATTTATGACTTGATGGCTCCCGAGAGGACGTCGAGGACGCGGTCGATCTCTTCGACGGTATTGTAGAAGTGGGGGCTGAATCGGAGCCAGAACCCATGGTCGCGGGTCTTCCGGTAGGAGGCCGAGATGCTGGCTTGCTCCAAGGTCGCAATGAGTTCGGCGGGATCCTTGGCAGGATGACGCGTGGTGAGGATACCAGAACGGAGGGGCTCGTGACTTCGTGGTGATAGAAACTTAAAGCCTAGTCCTGAAAGACCCTCTTCCAGTCGGTCTCGACGCTCCAAGATAAGCGCGGAGATGGTGGGGATTCCCTGCTCGCGGATGAGATTAATCGAAGCCCTCATCCCGTAGATGCCGGCGACATTAAGGACACCCGGCTCGTAGCGGCGGCCTCCCTCCTCGAACTCGATCGTCCGCTGGGCTAGGAAGTCTGGCGACTTGATATTCCAGGAGCCAAGAAGAGTGGGGCGGCAGGTCTCGAAATGTTCCTTCGTCACATAGACGATGCCGGCAGCCAGGGGGCCGAGTAGCCATTTGTGGGCATCGGCAGAGAGGAAGTCGACCTCACGCGCCGGGGTGGGGAAGGCACCGAGCGTCTGGATGGCATCGAGTGAGAAGAGGATGCCCCTCTTGCGCAGGAGAGCGCTGATGGCAGAAATATCGATCCTCCAGCCAGTCTGGAAATGACAAGATGCTAGTGCCACGAGTCGCGTGGCTGGGCTGAGTGCTGCCTCGACGCTCTCAGGGGTGATCTTGCCGAGGGATTCGCTCTCCAGCCATTTGATGATGACTCCACGGCTCTGGAGATTCAGCCAAGGATAGACATTGGCCGGATAGTCGTCGTCGTAGACGACGACTTCGTCACCGCTCTTCCAGTTGATGCCGTTGGCAAAGAGGCTGAGTCCTAGGGATGTCGGGCCAAGCAGGGCTATCTCCTCCGCCGAGACTCCTAGAAGGTCCGCGGAGTCCGCCCGAGTACGGGCCACCTCCTTGAGCACACCGCCGAACTCCTGCTGATCCTCGCTGCAGGAGTCGATATAGTTCTTCATCGTCTGCGCCGCGCAGGCAGGCAGGGCAGTCACTCCTGCATGGCCGAGGAAGATACGCTTCTTGGCGACCGGAAAGGATTCCAGTCGTTCTGCTTCATTGTTGAAGGGGTTCATCAGACCTTTTCCACGTTTTCGGTCGATGTCTCGTGAATCATCTTCCAGAACTGGTCGGTCGTTTCCGCCTGATCTCCGTTATCCTCTGCGTCGTTCATGGGGAGCTTCGAGCGGAACAGAAAATCGCGGATAGTGTTCTTGTGCAGGACCCGGTGAATTAGGATCCCCTCGGCATGGCGCTCGAAGTAGATCCGGTGATCCCGGCAGCGGAAGCGGTGCAGGGTACGTCCGTCACGCTGGATCGTGCTGAAACTGCCCTCATCCAGAGAGTTGAGGTCCTCGGGCAGAATTTGAAACTCAGCCAGTAAGTCGAGCTGAAGGTCCTTGGGCAGGGCGCTCATCTCGGAGGCGCTCACGGGGTTGAAGATGACTTGAAACACGATAGAAAAAGATAGTGGGATCAGGGAAAAAGCACAGGGATAAAGGGAATAAAAGGGAAGGTATTAGCTATTCCCTCAATCTCCTTAATCCCTGTGAGAGATTCTCTCCTTAGTGCCTTGTTGAGTGCGGATGAAAGTCGCGGCGGGGATCGTTGCGGAAGGACTCTGCGTTGAGCGAAACCACAACGGTCGATTCGTGCTCGTAACCGAGGATGTTGATCATGCCGGTCTGAAGTACGAAATGACGTCCCTCGATGGGGGGGAGTTCCAGCCATCGTGCAATCAGAACACGCAGGACATGACCATGGGCGAAAAGGACGACATCATCCCCGACCGACTTGGCTCGGGCAATGACCCTGTCGCAGCGCTCGGCAACCTGTTCGGCGGA
>CAIXGT010000072.1 GCA_903919105.1 uncultured Spartobacteria bacterium
CACTCTCCGTTCTCTCCACTTTCATCAGTCATCACTCCTAATTTATCCTTTCTCTCCCATGCCCATTCCGATCAAGACACCGGCCGAGATTGACAAGATGCGCGCGGCCGGCCGTGCGGCTGCGATCGTGCTCGACCGGCTTGCAAAACTCGTCGCTCCTGGTGTGACTACCGGCGAGATCGACAGGAAGGCGGGGGAATACATGGCAGAACTTGGAGGCCGCAGCGCCTTTCTCGGCTACCGGAAATTTCCCGGGCAAACCTGCATCTCGATCAACGAAGAAGTGGTGCACGGCATCGGTGGCAAACGTCACCTTGCCTACGGTGACATTGTAAAAATCGATACTGGAGTCGTCCTTGATGGCTGGATCGGTGACACGGCAACGACTGTTGCTTGCGGCGCGATCGATCCGGAAACCGAGCGACTCATCACCGCAACCAAGCGCATCCTCGAGGGGGCGATTCCCTTCGCCGTAGCTGGTCGCAGGTTGGGCGATCTCTCAAACTACATCGAGACAGAGGCTCTCCGGCAGGGGTTCGGCGTTGTCAGGGAATTTGTGGGACACGGCGTCGGCCGCAAGCTTCACGAGGAACCGCAAATCCCGAATTATGGCAAAAAAGGTTCCGGTCCGAAACTCAAACCCGGCATGACCCTCGCCATTGAGCCCATGATCAATCTCGGGGCCGAGGGCGTACGTATTCTGGATGACGGATGGACCGTGGTGACCTCCGACGGCAAGCCTTCCTCCCATTTCGAGCATACGGTATTAGTGACAGAAAATGAACCTGAAGTGTTGACATGCCTACCCCTGATAGCTTAAAACACCAGGCCCTAGTCGTAGAGAGACTGTCCATGGCACGCTTCCGAGTGGAGTTAGCCGGGGGCAGGAGAATGGTAGCTACGGTGTCCGGTCGGTTGCGTTTGAAGTTCACGCGCATCGCTCTCGGGCACCATGTAGTGATCAGCGTTTCCCCCTACGATCTGAATCAGGGAACAATCATCCAGCGACTCTCGCAGTCATCACCCAGCCCAAGCCAATAAACCGACACAACCGACGCCAACCGCGTCGCTGTTTTCAAGCATGAAAGTCCGAGCTTCCATCAAACGCCTTTGCGAAACCTGCAAGATCGTCCGCCGCAATAACGTGGTGCGCGTGGTTTGCAAGAATCCCCGTCACAAGCAGCGCCAGGGCTGACACTAGACGTTCAGACAACATTCATTCCCTGCACCCAACTCAATAGACCAATACCATGCCAAGACTCCTCGGCGTAGAAATCCCCGGCGACAAGCGCGTCGAAGCCTCGCTCGTTTACATTTACGGCATCGGCCCTAAGACTGCCAAGCGCATCCTCGAACAGGCCAATATCAATCCTGACATCCGCGCCAAGGAGCTTTCTCCCGAGCAGATCGGAGGTATCATTTCCGCAATTTCCGGTCAGGGGGTTGTCATCGAGGGCGATCTTCGCCGAGAGATTCAGGGTAACCTCAAGCGCCTGCAGGCGATCAACTGCTATCGTGGCGTTCGCCATCGTCGTGGACTTCCTGTCCGCGGTCAGCGCACCCAGACCAATGCCCGCACACGCAAGGGGCCCCGCAAGACCGTCGGCGTCACACGGGCTAAGGAATAATCCGACACACCCATAGCACTTACTAGTACGCCACCAAGTTCATGTCCGAAGAAAACAAAGAATCCGAAGGCCTCTCCCAAGACGCTGCACGTAGCGAAGAGACCAAAGCCCATCATCCTTCCGAGTCCGCTCCAGAGGCATCCACTGAGACTGCAACTCCAGCGGCCGCCGCCGAGGCCAAGGCTGAAAAGCCCAAGGTGAAGAAGAGCAAGGAGAAGAAAGTTGAGGAAGCTGCCCCAGCCGCAGCCATTAGTTTCAATCTTGACGACCCAATTGAGCCACCCAAGATCGTCAAGGCCAAGGGTAGCAAGAACATCACGCACGGGATCGCCCACGTTCAGGCCACTTTCAACAATACCATCGTCAGCGTCACCGATATGCGCGGTGCCGTTCTCGGATGGTCCAGCGCCGGCAAGATGGGGTTCAAGGGATCCCGTAAGAGCACAGCCTATGCCGCCCAGATGGTCGCTCAGGACGCCTGCCGTCAGGCCATGGGTCACGGCCTCAAGGAAGTAGAGGTTCGTGTTAAGGGGCCCGGCTCCGGTCGTGAATCGGCAGTCCGCGCCATGCAGGCCATCGGACTTGAAATCTCCATCATCCAGGACGTGACTCCTGTTCCTCATAACGGATGCCGTCCTCCAAAACAGCGCCGCGTTTAATGTTTATTCCTTCAGCCCTCAGCCTTCAGCCTTCAGCCTTTTAATATACCATGGCCCGTTACACTGGACCCAAAACCAAAGTCAGTCGCCGTTACGGCGTTCTTCTCGCCGGATCTGCCCGTGCTTTCGAGCACAAGCCCTATCCTCCCGGTATGCACGGCCCGAAGGGCTCACGCCGCAAGATTTCCGAGTATGGCACTGCGCTCGCCGAGAAGCAGAAACTCCGCTTTCAGTATGGTGTGCTTGAGCGCCAGTTCCGCCGATACTTCGAGACCGCTCTCAAGACTCGTGGTATCACCGGCCTTATCCTGCTCCAGCTCCTTGAGAGGCGCCTCGACAACATCGTCTACCGCATGGGCTTCGCGAAGACCCGTTCGGCAGCCCGCCAGATGGTCTCTCACGGACACGTCGCCGTGAACGGCCGCAAGTGCGACATCTCCTCCGCCACCATCAAGATTGGCGATGCTATTTCCGTACGTCCCAAGGATGGTTCCAAGCGTCTTGCCCTGCGCGGCCTGGAGCAGACCCAGATCGTCGAGCCGCCAGATTGGCTGCTTGTCGACAAAGAAGCACTGAGTGGCAAGATGGTCCGTATCCCGACCCGCGAGGAGATCAATCCCGTTGTGAACGAGCAACTCGTCGTTGAGTTGTACTCTCGCTAAACGCGAGGTGTTGTACTCCTGCTAACCATTCATTAGTTCTTATAAAAAAAGTCGCCCGGAGCATTCCGAGGCGGCTTTTTTTATTTTGTGCGTTCTTTCAGCTGCTTTTTACTGCGGTTGCCTCTCAGCGATTCTTCAAGCCATCTTGCATGCTTTGAGCTCCGCTCCTACGATTGAAGGATGTTTTCCCCATCTCGTCTGGTCACACTTCTGATCGCCGGGATCGTTTTGATACTGCTCACTTACGCAACCGTAAGCGCAGCCCCCGATGAAGTGCCCAAGGAGCAGGGGATGTTGGACCGCATGATGCATCCCGACCGTAGTAGGCAGAGCACCTTTCAGGGGAAGGTGTTTAACGCCAAGGGAAGCCCTTACGACAAGGCTTTTGCAATTAAGGATTACTCGGGAGCACGCGAATATGGCTCCCACTCGTACGAAACCAAGGGATTCGTCTCCGGAATGAAGAGCTGGCTCGGCGATCATCTTTTTCCCCAAAAAAAACTTTCGGAAAATCTCGAGAAAGCGAATCCCGATGCCGTAAAGAAATTCGATTCCAAGGATTTCAAAACAAAAAACTTCACGGATCTTGATAAAACAAGCCTCTACTCCTCCAAGGGGGACTTCCCGACACAAAATATCTCCCTCAAGGGAAAGACTCAGGGAGCGCTCGACAACAATCCTCATCTTGAAGATGCCATCCGCAAGGGACTCTCCATCGACGACGTCAGGAAACTGCTCAACAAGGGGCCGTAATTCTGTTTTGCTCTTCGTCTCATGAGCTCCTTTTCCGATCAACTCACCTCTCTCGTTGCTGGCTGTGCCCAGGTGCTCAGTGAGAAGGAGTTGCAGGCCAAGCTGGCCCTTGGTCGCCCCCTCAAGGTCAAGCTCGGGGTCGATCCTACCTCTCCCGACATCCATCTGGGCCATACGGTGGGACTCTCTAAGCTGCGCCAGTTCCAGGAGCTCGGCCATGAGGCTATACTGATCATAGGTGATTTCACCGCGATGATCGGGGATCCGAGCGGCCGCTCAGCGACGCGTCCTCATCTCTCCCACGAGCAGGTGATGGAGCATGCCAAGACCTATCAGGATCAGGCCTTCAAGATTCTGGATCCGGAGAAAACCTCTGTCCGCTTCAACGGCGAGTGGTTCGGCAAGATGAACTTCCAGGACGTGATGAGGCTCAACAGCCGCGTCACCCTCCAGCAGATGCTACAGCGCGAGGATTTTCGAGAGCGGATCGACAAGGGACTTCCCGTGCGCGCCCATGAGATCCAGTACCCGATCATGCAGGGATGGGATTCGGTGGTAATCCAGGCGGATGTGGAACTTGGAGGCACCGATCAACTTTTCAATATCCTCGTCGGTCGCGATCTCCAGCACGAGGAAGGCCAGCACCAGCAGGTGGCTATGATGCTCCCCATCTTGACGGGTCTCGATGGTGTCCAGAAGATGAGCAAGAGCCTGGGCAACGCTGTCGGCGTCACTGAAGCGCCGGGGGAAATGTTCGGGAAGCTGATGAGTATCTCCGACGAACAGATGTCGGAATATTACAGGTTGTTGCTCCATGAGGAGTTTTCACAGGAAATCCATCCGATGGAGGCCAAGAAGTCCCTGGCCGAGCGACTCACCGCCCGCTTCCATTCTGCTGACGAGGCACTCCGTGCACGGGAAGAGTTCGAACTCCGTTTCTCTAAGAAGGATCTAGAATCCGCCGATCTGCCTTCCTATAAACCGCCGGCCGACCTGCCCTGTGACATCATCTCGCTTGGGGTGGATGCCTTTGACCGGGTCTTTGCTATCCAGAAATCACGCGGTGATGTCCGCCGCCTCATCGAGGGGGGGAGTGTCTCCTGGAAAGGGGAGAAGGTCACCGATCCCAAGGCCGTTCTCACCCTGGAGGGCCCGGGCGTCCTGAAACTCGACCGCCGGAGTGCCGTTCGGATAGGATAGTAGTTGGGAAATGGGGGATCAGTAATAGGATATTGGGTTTTGGATACAGGAGGCCTTCCTCCCAATGCCGCAGCACCCATTCCCAATCATCAATAATTCCTGTGACGATTTCTCAACCTTGGGAGTTGGGGCTTGCCGGTTCCTAGTTAGGGGTGACAAATATGCTGGCTGCCATGACTAAGAATCTCTTTGGAAAAATCACCCCGGCCAGTCTCTCTAAGGCCAAGAAAGAAGCTTCCGAGTCGGTGACCGATCACGAGAAGCGTCTTCTGGATGTCTGCTGTCTGCAGCATGACGCCGCCCTCCTCGTCATGAAGAGTCGCGAGGAAGGTCTTTCAGAGACGGAGGTCGAGACTCTCCGTGACGAGTGGGGGCCCAACGATCTGGGCCATAAGAAGAAGATGGGCTTCATCATGGAGATCCTGACACGGTGCAAAAACCCCCTGGTGATTCAGTTGCTGGTGATCGCCGCCATTTCCCTGGCCACCGGCGATCCTGCCTCCGCTACGATCGTGGGTCTGATGGTAGTGATTTCGGTCGGTCTGTCCTATTATCAGGAGCATAAGTCGGGCAAGGCCGTGGAGGCGCTCAACGCCATGGTCCAGACCAACTGCCATGTCATCCGCGGCGGCCGTGAAGTGGAGATCTCCATGTCGGAGATCGTTCCGGGAGATATCGTGGTTCTTCAGGCCGGATCCATCATCCCTTCGGATCTCCGTTTGATCACGGCCAAGGACTTCTTTGTCAGTCAATCCTCGCTGACCGGTGAGTCCATGCCGATCGAGAAGCATGCCGAGACACCGTCCGAACCGTCCAAGGCGGTCATCGAGATGACAAACGCCGTTTTCCAGGGCAGCAATGTGGTCAGCGGAACGGCCAAGGCCGTGGTGGTGAATACCGGCATCCGTACTCACTTCGGTTCCATCTCAGAGAAGCTGGGTAGCGCTCCCGTACTGACCAGCTTCGATCGTGGCATCGCCGGGTTCACCTGGCTCATGATCCGCTTCATGCTGGTGATGGTCAGTGTGGTTTTCCTGATCATCGGACTCACCAAGCATGATTGGTCCGGGGCTCTGATGTTCGGTCTGGCCGTCTCGCTCGGCATGACCCCCGAGATGCTGCCCATGATGGTGGCGGTGAACCTTGCCAAGGGGGCCCTTGCCATGTCCAAGAAGAAGGTGATCGTGAAGAAGCTCCACGCGATCCAGAACTTCGGGGCCATCGACATCCTCTGCACAGACAAGACCGGAACACTTACCCAAGACCGAGTCATTCTGGAGAAGTACGTCGATGTCACGGGACGTCAGAGCGAGGACGTCCTCCGCTACGCCTACATGAATAGTTACTATCAGACAGGTCTGCGCAACCTGCTGGATAACTCCGTCCTCTCCCATACCGACCTGGATGTGGATCGCGGCTGCAAGAAGGTCGACGAGATCCCCTTCGACTTCCAGCGCAAGCGGATGTCCGTGGTGGTCGATTACGAGGGAGACCATGTTCTTATCTGCAAGGGGGCCGTGGAGGACATCTTCAAGTCCTGCACTCACTATCAGGTCGATGAGGAGGTCTACATGATGATTGACCTGATCAAGAACGACCTACTGGAGGAATTCGAGTCACTCAGCCGCGACGGCTACCGCGTGCTCGGCATCGCCTACCGCGAGTTTCCCCGGGACAAGGGGACCTTCTCCATCGCTGACGAGAGCGACCTCGTCCTGCTCGGTTATATTGCCTTTCTGGATCCTCCGAAGGAGTCCGCCTCGAAGGCCATCGCCTCGCTGGCAGGCCACGGAGTCGTTACCAAGATCCTTACCGGGGACAACGCTCTGGTCACCCGTAAGATCTGCAAGGACGTCCATCTCGACGCCGGGGAGATCATCACCGGCGACATGATTGTCGGCATGGATGAGGACCAACTCGGGGAACTTGCTGAGAAGACCAGCGTCTTCGCCCGCCTCTCCCCTGCTCAGAAGGAGAGCATCATCGTCGCCCTTCAGAAGAAAGGGCATGTTGTCGGCTACATGGGGGACGGCATCAACGACGCCCTCTCCATGCGCGTCGCCGATGTCGGCATCTCGGTCGATACCGCCGTCGATGTTGCCAAGGAATCGGCCGACATCATCCTGCTCGAGCGCAGCCTCATGGTCCTCGAGGATGGCATTCTGGAAGGACGCAAGGTCTTCGCAAACATCATCAAGTACATCCGCATGGGAGCCAGCTCCAACTTCGGAAACATGTTCAGCATGGTCGGCAGCAGCTACTTCCTCAGTTTCTTGCCGATGCTCCCCGTCCAGGTGCTGGTGAACAACCTGCTCTATGACTTCTCCCAGATCGGGATCCCCTACGACAACGTGGATCCCGAGTTCCTTCAGAAGCCCAGAAAATGGAATATTGGGAATATCCAGAAGTTCATGATGTATGTCGGGCCGACCAGTTCGCTCTTCGACTACACGACGTTCGCCGTGATGCTCTGGTTCTTCAAGTGCAGCAATCTTAACCTTGCTGCTCCCGCCGACTTGCTTCACCGGTTCGCTGGAGGGCCCGGGGTCGCTAATGACGACACCTATGCCGCAGCGCTCTTCCATTCCGGATGGTTCGTGGAGTCGATCATCACCCAGACCCTCATCGTCCATGTCATTCGTACGCGGAAGATCCCCTTCATCCAGAGCATTGCCAGTCCGGCCCTCATCCTTACCACAGTGCTCATCATGTTGATCGGCTCGTCCATCCCGTATATCCCGTTCGTGGCAACCTACCTTCACATGGTGCCGCTTCCGCCGATCTACTGGGCCTTCATTGCCGCCACGATTCTCTGCTACGTAACGCTCACCCACACGGTGAACGCATGGTTTGCCAGAAAGTTCGGTATTGATTAAGACTGCACCTCTCCATTCCCATGAAAGCACTGCTCAACGCACTCCAGGAAGGCCGTCTTGTCGAACTTCCCGACAATATCAAGAACGATGCTCTGGAGTTTCTGGGCACCCTGCTCGAGGCCATTCCTGAGATCGCCGACGAGGGAGGGATCACCGAGAAGGCCTTTGCCCGTGAGAAGCAGCACAACACCGGTATCGGCAAGGGATGGGCCTGTCCCCATGCCACATCCGATCATGACGGAGAGCTTCTCTGTGCCGTGGGCTGGAGCCCACAGGGCATCGATTACGGATCTCCCGACGGAGTCCGCGTGCATCTCGTGGTCATGTATTATGTGCCCGATGCCCAAAGGAATTCTTATCTCAAGGAAATCTCCCAGCTAGCAAAGGCGATCCATCAGAACGAGGACCTACAGAAGCTCCAGGAGCTTGAGGAGCTCTCCGAGGTGCGTCACGCCCTCCTCGATGCCATCACGCATGCCATCGAGTCCGTGACTCCAGAGGCCCGCGCCAGGATGATCCAGCTCGAGGTTCGCCACGCAGAAGCCGCGGCAGTAGCCGAGGAGACGGCTGATATCCTGACGCTCGACCCGATCGCCCGTTCCATCCGTCCGCTGGCCATTCTTATCGTTCCCGGTTCCAAGCCCGTTGTGCTCTCCCAGGACAAGTCACTGGTCGAGGGACTGGAGAATTCAGTAACCCTCGCAGAGGAACTCGCCAAGGGGGCCCATGCCGTCGTTGGTGATATCAACGTGGTATTGAGGTCGAGCGAGCATTTTGCTGGAGAAAGAGTTCTCCATGAGTGTGTAGCGTTTAGGGGTTCCCCTAAGAATTCTTAGCGGAAGACTCGCGATCTTGGCGGATAGCCTTCTTTGTCTGAGGTCGCATTTTCAAGACTACTGCGACCGCAGGCGAAGACTTGAAGGGTTAGCCCCTGTAAATATAGGCCACCCTTCCCGTAATCCCGCAGAAGATGTGCCAAGGGATTGTGGCAGCTTTTTGAGCGGCTTCGGTGGCGGTGATTTCCTTGTTCCCTTGTTTACCGACTAGGACAGCCTCGTCACCGACCTTGATCCTTTTGACGGCTGAGACATCAACCATTATTTGGTCCATGGTCACTCGGCCGAGGACGGGGCAGCGATTTCCTTTGATAAGGACAGCGGCATTTTTACCCGAGAGGTGTCTGGGATAGCCGTCGGCATAGCCTACCGGTAGCACAGCTACCTTCATGGCCCTCGGCGTCGTGTAGGTGCTGCCGTAGCTAATCCCATGACCTTTCGGAAGATCGCGGAGGTAGGTGACGGAGGCTTTCCAACTCAATGCTGGCTTTAGTAGTTTCTGGAACTTAGGCACCGGAGAGACTCCGTAGAGAGCCAGTCCCACACGCACCAGATCCTGGGCATGTGCGGGGAAGAGCATGCTACCTGCGGAATTCAGCACATGAACCGGCACATCGGGGGTAAACTCACGCAGATAAGAGAGGAGGCTTTCAAATTCCTTGAGCTGTTTTTGGGTAAGTTTTCGATTGCTGTCGGCCGAGGGGAGATGAGTCGAGATACTGTGCAGTGAGAGCGATAACTTACGAATCTCACGTAGGATCGCAAAGGCCTGCTCGGGATGGGCGCCGAGGCGCCCCATGCCGGTATCGATCTTAAAGTGGATGAGAGTCCCCTTATTGGCCGAGGCAGCATAGAGAGTGGCCTCTTCCAAAGAGGAGATGGTGGGGATGAATTTGTGACGGACGATCTCGGGATACTCCACAGGGAGGGCAGCGCTCAGAAGTAAGATAGGCTTTTTTTTCTCCGTTGCGCGTAGCTGGATGGCCTCTCCGAGTGAAGCCACGGCGAACACCTCGATGCCGGGGCTGAAGGTGGCTGCCACTTCGTTCAGGCCATGTCCGTAGCCGTTGGCCTTCACGACGGCCATGATCCCGGCCTTCCCAGCCATCTTGCGGACGGCTTTGAGATTATGCCTGAGGGCC
>CAIXGT010000073.1 GCA_903919105.1 uncultured Spartobacteria bacterium
GGAATGTGAAAACAATCAGCAAGCCGGTCTGCCTGGGTCCCCTTACCAGATGCCGGCGGACCGAGCAGCACGATCCGCTGGTTCACCGGATTCACCGAAACGGGGTTAGCGGTGAGTGCTGAGATAAGCAGCCAATCCGGCAATCACGAACAAGCCGACTGCGGCGATGATCTTGACCACAGTGGAGTCGCTAATGGCGGATCCGCTCACCGAAGGACGCGGAGCGCTTCGGCCACGGATCTTTCCCTTGCGGAGGAAGCCGTCGTAATGACGCTGCAGCAGGAATGTTTCAACCTGTCTCATTGTATCCAGCGTAACGCCGACAATAATCAGCAGTCCCGTGCCTCCGAAGAACTGTGCCGCCATGTAGGGGACATTGAGGGCGCGACTGAGGAGTTGAGGGAGAATGGCGATGACTACAAGGAAAAGGGCACCTGCAAAAGTAAGACGTCCCATCGTGTAGTCCAGGAAGTCGGCTGTCGGCTTGCCAGGACGAACTCCAGGAATAAATCCACCATATTTCTTCAGGTCATCCGCGATCTGGGCTGGCTGGAACTGAGTAGCCACCCAGAAATAACTGAAGCTGAAGATCAAGACGGCATAGAGAAGGTAATGGAGCCACCCGTTGGTCAGAAGATTCGCTATCTCGACGGCCCAAGGTCTATTACCGAAAGCCATGGTCATGATTGTCGAGGGGAACATCAGGATCGCCTGAGCAAAGATGATGGGCATCACGCCGGCATAGTTGACCTTGAGAGGCATGTACTGGGTCTGACCGCCGTAAACCTTCCGTCCCACTACGCGCTTGGCGTACTGGACGCTGATGCGTCTGGTCGCCTGGGTGATCGCAATGACAGAGGCGATCACGAGGAAAAGGAACGCGCAGAGGATCACGAGCACAACGGGACTCACTTGGCTTGCCTCACCACCGCTCGGCACAAAGGTCCTCCAAGCCTGCACCAGACCGGCTGGCAACTGAGCCAGAATGCCGATCGTGATAATCACGGAGATGCCGTTGCCTATACCACGCTCGGTGATCTGGTCTCCGATCCACATCAAGAAGAGAGTTCCAGCCGTCATGATTAGTACCGTCAGCAGACGGAACAAAATGCCGGGATCCGAAACAAGGGGGACGCCCAAGCGTGCAATCGTTTCTGAAATGCCGGGCAAGAAGGGATTCGACTGGGGGCTCTCGAAGGAAAGGGCGAGGAGGTAGCCTTGGAAAATACAAAGAGCAATGGTCGCATACCGGGTGTACTGGGCGATCTTCTGGCGCCCACCATCCTCACGGGCCAAACGGCCAAGCTTCGGAATCACAGCCCCTAGCAGCTGGAGCATGATCGAGGCACTGATGTAGGGCATGATCCCGAGTGAGAAAATTGCGCAATTCCCTAGCGCGCCGCCGGAGAAGAGATTGAAAAGTGCTGCTGCACCGCCACCGGCACTGTGATCGGCTACATTCTGAAACCACTCGCGCAGGACCTGGGCATTAACACCTGGAGTCGTGATCGCGGCGCCGACACGCATGATGACGATCATCCCGAGCGTGAAAAGGACACGCTGCCTCAACTCGGGAATCTTGAAAATATTGGCGAACGCGGAGATCATGCTGGCACTCGGTGGTTAACGGCCTTTGTTACTTCATTGTAACGCCGGCGCGCCCTATTGATTAGTAATCAGGAAGCCTTGACCGCTTTTCTCGGTGCCGCCTTCAGGGTCGCCCTGCTGGCGATCTTGGTCTGGCGCTCACGGATAACAAGCGAACCTCCGGCAGCCTCAAGCTTCTCTTTGGCGGCTGCACTCGATTTGTCCACCTCAACGGTGAACTTCTTGGTGATGGTTCCGCGGGCAAGCAGCTTGATCCCGTCATTGCTTCCATGAACGAGTCGGAGGGAGCGGAGTGCCGCCTCGTCGATCTTCGCGCCGGACTCAAAACGCTCTTCGAGTGTATCCAGATTCACGACGGCGTAAACAGGCTTGAAGTCAAAGTTATTGAAACCGCGCTTGGGTAGTCGACGGATAAGGGGCATCTGGCCGCCCTCAAATCCAAGACGGACGCTGCCGCCGGAACGGGCTTTTTGACCCTTGTGACCACGTCCAGAGGTCTTTCCGTGACCGGAGCTTTCACCGATACCGAGACGCTTCTTGCGGTGCTTGGCACCTGGGCGGGGAGCGAGATTATGAAGTCGCATGGTTGTCATTCGAGAATAATGGTTGGGCTTGGGGCTTAGATTAGGCTTGAGCTGCTGTGTTTAGCTGTTTCCCTCTGCTTGCCTTAAGCGGCAACTGGAACCGCTGCTTCCGGCGTGTGCACCTTCTTGCCGCGCAGTTTCATGATTTCGCTGCGGGGCCGTAGGCTGGTAAGGGCGGCAAGGGTTGCCTTGACCACATTGGAGTGGTTGCTGGATCCGAGTGACTTGGCAAGGACGTCGCGGACACCGACTGCCTCGAGGACTGCGCGCACACCACCTCCGGCGATGACACCGGTACCTGGGGATGCGGGTTTAAGAAGGACGCGTCCACCTCCGAACTCGCCGAATGTCTCGTGAGGAATCGTCGTTCCCTGGATCGACACAGGAACCATGGCCTTGCGGGCGGCGTCAGATCCCTTACGGATGGCTTCGCTGACCTCGTTGGCCTTTCCGAATCCAATACCGACGCGTCCCTTCATGTCACCAGTGACAATAAGTGCGCTGAAACTGAAACGGCGACCACCCTTGACGACCTTGGCGCAACGGTTGATGAAAACGACCTTCTCGATCGTGTCCTTGGGTGTATCGTCTGCGGGCTTGTCGCGGCGTGGTCCGCGTTTGGGGCGTTTGTCATCCATAGAAATATTAGAACTGGAGGCCACCCTCACGGGCTGCCTCGGCGAGGGCCTTTACCTTGCCATGATACATGAAGCCACCGCGGTCGAAGACGACCTTCTCGATCTTCTTGGCAAGACCGCGCTCGGCGATAAGTTTGCCAACTTTGATGGCAGTCGCCACATTGGCGCGGGAGGAGGAGTCTTTGGTGAAGGATTCCTCCGTGGTGTTAACGCTGGCCAGTGTATTCCCCGCGAGATCATCGATGACCTGCGCGGTGATGTGTTGGCCGGAGAAGTGAATCGCAAGACGGGGCCTCTCGGCGGTGCCGGAGACTTTCTTGCGGAGGCGTACGTGACGCAGTTTGCGGGAATTTGTTGCGGACATGGAATAATGATCCTTAGATTACTGGACAGTCTTGCCTTCTTTGCGACGGACAACTTCGTCGGAATAACGGATGCCCTTGCCCTTGTATGGCTCGGGAGGATAGTACGCACGGATATCGGCGGCCACCTGGCCGACGAGATGCTTATCGATTCCCTCAATTGAGATTTTGGTGTTATCGGTAACGGCAATCTTGATCTCGCTGGGGATCTGGAAAAGGACAGGGTGTGAGTAGCCGATCGAGAGATCCAGCTTGTCACCCTTGACAGCGGCACGGAATCCAACGCCCTGAATCTCCAGGTCACGGCGGAAGCCACTGCTGACGCCGCTCACCATGTTATTAATAAGAGCGCGGGAAAGTCCATGCAGGGCACGGACCTCACGATGCTCGTTGGCGCGGGAAACGGTGATCAC
>CAIXGT010000074.1 GCA_903919105.1 uncultured Spartobacteria bacterium
AGCCTGATCCCTTTATCGGATCATTCGCCCGAGGGAAGGTCGGTTACAACCGGTGAATCCCCAAGCACCAGGCGCACACCCAAAGAGACGGGTCTGCGCCTGAATCGTTTTTTAGCTGCGGCCGGCCTTGGTTCCCGCCGCTCCTGCGAGGAACTAATCCTCAAGGGAAGCGTTTCCATCAATGGTTCCGTCTGCCGTGATCTCTCGACCCGGGTCCTGTCGGAGGATGATGTCCGGCTCAGCGGACGCGTTATTCATGCCTTCGCTCCCCGGACGATCATACTCAACAAACCCGCCGGCTACACTTGCACCCGCAGCGACAAGCACGCGGAGCGTACCATCTTCGACCTGCTCCCCTCAGACACGGGACACCTTTTTCATGTCGGACGCCTCGACAAAGATAGCGAGGGACTTCTGCTGCTGACCAATGATGGGATTCTCTCACAGGACCTCATGCACCCTTCCAAGGGGGTCGATAAGGAATACGAGGTCATTCTCGACAAGACCTTCACAGACAAAGATGCGGCATCACTCCGGCGCGGCACCTGGATCGAGGGTTCGGTCGCCCGGATCGAGTCCGTACGCAATCTTGCCCCGAACAAGATCCAGATCATCCTGCATCAGGGAATCAAGCGGCAGATCCGCGTCATGCTGGGCCAGCTCGGTTTCAATGTAAAACGCCTCACCAGAGTGCGTCTTGGCCCTCTCACACTACGCGGGATCAAGCCCGGCAGTTACCGTGATCTTCGTAAGGAGGATCTTGAGATTCTCCAGAAAGCGCTGAAAACACCCAAGGCCCCCAAGCCGAAGAAGGAAAAACCTCCTTTTCTTCGTAATCCAAGAGCAAAAACCGCTAGTGCCATCAAGGGTCCACTCTTCACGGCCATGCCCGTCTCTTCCAAAGCATCAAAATCGCCTCAATTGCCTACATCAGCCAAGTCGCTTACTTCAGCTCGTTCGGAGAGATCCCGCGCGACACGCCCGGAATCCAAGGATCGATCGCCTGCAAAGCGCCCCCGCAAAGCCTCGCCGACGCTGAGAAGAGTTAAAAAAGTGAACGGTTAAAAAGTTTCAAGAGAGAAGTCCTCAGATTCATTGAATTCATCCCTCTCAAGTGCTTCTTATTAAGAAAACCACTTTCTCCTACTTCAACTGATTGCACTCCATGAAGACCATTTACCGTACCATTCCGGGATGCCCACCGGCGCTCGGTCCCTATTCTCTGGCCGTTCAGACCTCCTCGCCGCTTCTCTTTGTTTCGGGCATGACCCCATGGGATCCCGTAACAGGAAATATCGAACGAGGTAGCGTCACCGAGCAGACTCGACTTGTCCTAGAGAATATCAAGCGAGTCGTCGAGGGATCAGGGGCCAACCTTGCGAACACCGTCTCGTGCCGAGTCTATCTTAGCAATCTCACTCCCGAGACCTTCAAGGAGATGAATGCCGTCTATGCGGAGTACTTTGGCGGCGACCATCCCCCTGCCCGCGCTACGGTCGGCACTCAGTTGCTAGGCTTTGATGTTGAGATTGAATGCGTGGTCGCCCTTGAGAAATAAGTAACATCATGAACCGCTCGATCTCCAGAATTTGCCTGCCTCTGATCCTGCTTTTCACGCTTGCTCTCACAGGAATCCTCCGTGCCCAGGAGAACTCTCAGAAGGAGTATATCGTCATTACCGGAGGCCCCTCGCTGATCGAGTGGGAGAAATTCAAGAAGGTGCCTCATGACCACTGGTGGGCTAATTTCGCTCATGCTTCGCGTATCCGTCTCGACGAGCTTCGCCAGCAATTCGGTCCCGAGGCACGAATCACCTGGCTGGTCTACAAGCCCTCCTATGTCCGCCGGAGTGCCCGTCAGGAAAAACACGATCTCCTGAACGAACTGAGCTCAATCCAGAAAAAGACTGGGGCAAATCTCGTCTTTTTTAACAATCAGAGGCAGCTGATCGATTATCTCAATGCAGGAAAACCGCGTGATCAGGTCAAGATCGCGGATCTGGAGTATTTCGGGCACTCTAACAAATGCTGCTTCATGTTCGATTACAGCAACGAGATCGACAGCGGCTCCAAGGTCTGGCTGCACGAGACCGAACTCAAGCAGATCGATCGCAAGGATTTTGCACCCCGTGCCTTTATCAAGAGCTGGGGATGCCACACCGGAGAGAGCATGAGCGCCCTCTGGCGCAGGGCCACCGGACAGCGCATGATCGGTGCCATCGGCTCGACCGATTACTCCGGCAGTGACGTGCCGGGATGGCATCCGACTCTTGGCAGTAGTACCGGCCGCTGGGTACAGTAATCCAAATACCTAGGGAAATCATTATCGTGA
The DNA here is from genome assembly GCA_903919105.1 of uncultured Spartobacteria bacterium. Next base: position 2,332 of record CAIXGT010000074.1, read on the forward strand.
CCGAGCACGCCCCGGAGAGCTTTGTGAGAAAAGCACTCCGATATTTCGGGCGAGCGATGATCCTGCGCTGCCCGGTCTGTGGCAAGTCACCGGTCTTCGCTCCCCTCTTGAAAACAAGATCCTTACGCGACTGGTTCTCACCCCTGGATGGATGCCCCCGCTGCGGTTATCCCTACGAGCGTGAACCCGGTTACTTTCTCGCCTCAACCTGGGTCATCAATTACGGCGCCGGAAGCGTGCTTGGTATCGTCATCTATCTCGCCCTGGATCTCACCGTCCATCCGCCCATCGGCTGGCTGCTTGCCGCAGTCCTGACTCCAATCGTTCTCTTCAATCTTCTTTTTGCACGCCATTCCAAAACCCTCTTCATCGCGATCGACCATCTCTCCGATCCCCATGAGAAGGACCCGGGCGAAGATGGAGGAAACTTACCGAAGCCCGATTCACCGACACTCGATTCGGGCGGGCCCTCAAAGCCAATTCCCAAGCCAATTCCTGATCTGGAAGAAGTCATTCGCTAAGACTTAAAAAAAGAGTGGGGGGATTTTAATATGGAACTTCGGAACTCAGGAAAAAGCAGGCTTAGGTTTATCCGGTTATCCTTTTAATGAGTTGCTGGGTTCAATATTCATGCCGTCTCTTTTTGTCATACTGATAAGAGCGCATTGCCAGAGGGACACAGCTGTTTTTAGTATAGAAACCTCAAACCATGTCCGAACTTCTCTATCTCGATCACAACGCCACCACTCCGATCGACCCCGAGGTGCGCGCAGCCATGCTCCCTTGGCTAGAGAATGAGTTCGGGAATCCCTCCAGTGTCTACGCCCTAGGACGCCGAGCCTCAGCGGCCCTTACCACGGCCCGTGAACAGGTGGCTTCGCTTGTAGGTGCCCAACCTTCCGAGATCATCTTCAACAGTTGTGGTACCGAGGCGACCAACACGGCCATTCTTTCCGCCCTCGCAATCGATCCTGACAAGCGTCACATCATCACCTCTGCGGTCGAGCACAGCGCAACCATCAAACTCTGCGAATATCTGGCCACCCGCGGTTACGAGATCACCTGGTTACCAGTTGATAAGGATGGACTCCTTGATCCTGAAAAACTGGAATCAGCAATCACGGCCGATACGGCTGTCGTCTCACTGCTCTGGGCTAATAACGAAACTGGCGTCCTCTTTCCCATCGAAGAGATTGTCTCCATTACAACGCGCCGGAAAGTTCCCCTGCATCTCGACGCCGTCCAGGCAGCAGGAAAGGTTCCGATCAACCTAGAGGAACTCAACGTCCAGTATGCCTCCCTCTCGGCTCACAAGCTCTATGCACCGAAAGGTGTCGGCGCTCTCTATGTGAACCGCCGCGCCCGCTACACCCCCTTGTTTCGCGGTAGTCAGGAGGAGAGTAAGCGGGGAGGAACTCAGAATGTCGGCTCGATCGTTGCATTCGGAAAGGCCGCTGAAATAGCACAGGCTCACCTCCTCATCGCGGCGGAACGGACAGGAAAACTGCGGGATCATTTCGAGCAGACTCTTCTCTCAACAGTCGAAGGGGTGCGACGGAACGGGACTGACGAGCCGCGCCTCCCTAACACCAGCAACCTTACTTTCGCCGGAATCGAAGCTGAAACGGCCCTC
>CAIXGT010000075.1 GCA_903919105.1 uncultured Spartobacteria bacterium
AGCTGGTCGATTTGGCTGCTAAGCGCTGGTGTCTGGGTCTCCACTTAGGGAAATCCCGGTGACCGCCCTTAGGCTGCGACAGCCTGCGGCGCTTTGACTTTTGGCTTTGCCTCGAGGGCTGCCTTGGCCTTGGCGACGATCTGGGTGAAGGAACCCTCATCCGTGATCGCGATGTCCGAGAGGACTTTGCGATCGAGCAGGATGTTTGCGGCCTTCAGGCCCTCGATGAAGCGGTTGTAGCTCAGTCCCTGAGCCCGGACAGCTGCATTCAGACGGACGATCCAGAGGGAGCGGACGTTGCGCTTGCGTGTTTTACGATCACGGTAGGCCCAGTACTTGGCCTTCATCCGTGCATCCTTCGCATAACGGTAAAGTTTGGAACGGCGGCCGCGGTATCCGCTGGCTTCTACGATGACCCGCTTGCGACGTGCGCGACTAGCGGGTGAATTGGTGGCTCTTGGCATCTCTTATTTCCACCGCTGTGACACGGTGGACCTCGTCGGGCTGGCTGTTTGTGTTGTTCGATCCGGGATCTCACCCGCCCGGGAAGGCCGGAAATCTTCCGGCCAGATCCTCGGATCGTATTTTTTAACCTTTATCGCAGGCCGAAAGGCAGATTCAGCTTCACCCGGCTCACATCGCAGTCTTCAACAACGACCTGTTTGCCAAGCTTCCGCTTGCTCTTGGAGCTTTTGCACTCGAGCAAGTGGCGCCGACCAGCCTTCGAACGAACGACCTTGCCCGTGGCGGTGATCTTAAACCGCTTGGCCACGGACTTCTTGGTTTTGCTACGTGCGATTGCTTTTGGCATGGAGGGTGGAAGATTTCAGAGTGAAAGCCTTATGGCAATAATAAAAACGCTCAACTCACAAACTCGAGCTTGTCCAGCCTTGGTACCAGACCTTGGTCAGCGGCGCGCCCCAAGAACTCCCGGATCGCAGCTCGGCCGCTCTCGCCATAGTCGAGGGTGTAGTCGTTCACATACATCCCGATGAATTCATCGGCGAGGGGCACTTCCATACCGCGGGCATGGGCCATGCTGTGGTCGACAGCGGCGCGACGATGCTCCAAGCCGTAGCGGATGCTCTCCTTCATGATAATATTCAGCTCGCGACGCTGATCGGAATCGAAGTCCTTGCGGATGACATTGCCGCCGAGCGGAAGCGGGAGGCCCGTCTCGGCCTTGAACCACTCGCCCATGTCGGCGATTTTCTCGAAGCCCTCGTTGTCATAAGTGAGCTGACCTTCATGGATGATTAGGCCGACATCCACCGAGCCCGAGCGGATCGCATCGAAGATCTCGTCGAAGGGAACAACCGTGTGATTGAACTCCTTCCCGAGGAAAAGTTGCGCGCTCAGGTAAGCGCTGGTCATGAGGCCGGGGATGGCGATCTTCTTGGATCGGAGCCAGGCCTTCTTCTCCTCAAGCGAGGCATCGGCGGCAGGCCCTTGTGCCTTGAGGGCCACGAACATCGGCCCGTAGCCGTCACCCATGCTGGCGCCGCACGGAAGCAGCGCATACTTGTCGAGCAGGTGGGCGTACGCGTGGATCGAGACGGCGGAGAGATGCAACTCCCCGCGCATCGCCCTCTCGTTCAGCGTCTGGATGTCCTGAAGGATATGCTGGAAGCGGTAGCCCATCAGGTCGATCTTCTCAGCCGCCATGGCGTAGAACATGAAAGCGTCATCGGGATCAGGCGAATGGCCGAGGAGAAGAGTGGTGTCGGGTGCGTGGGACATGGATGGAAAGGCTAAAGGCTGAAGTCTAAAGGCTAAAAGATAAAAGGTGTCTCGCGGGGGACGACTGCCAGAAACAAAAGGTTAAAAGCCGGCAGCTAGATTCCTAAGTAAGCCGGGGCCTTGGTAGATGAAGGCGGTGTAGACTTGCAGGAGATCGGCTCCGGCATCCAGGCGCTCCTTGGCCGAGTCGGCATCACTGATTCCTCCACAGGCGATCACAGGAATTTTTGTTTGCTGACGGATTGTGCGCAATGCCGCCAGGGAGCGGTTACGGACAGGAACCCCGCTGAGTCCACCGGTCTGGTCGCGACCCTTCGGAATTACCGAGTGGTCTAGCGTGGTATTCGTGGCGATCAGGCCCGCGAGCTGCTCCGTCTCGGCAAGCTGAACGATTGCGCTCAGGTCCTCCTCCGCCAGATCGGGGGCGACCTTCACGAAAAGCGGGCAACGTGAGGTTCCCTCCCAGTCGCGCAGCGTACGGATGATCCGGCCCAGCGCTTCGGTCGACTGCAAATCGCGCAGACCCGGAGTGTTGGGCGAGCTGACATTGATCACGAAATAATCACCCAGACCATGCAGGCGCTTGAAGGAGGCTAGGTAATCCTCATGCGCCCTTTCGGCAGGCGTCACCTTCGACTTGCCGATGTTCAGACCCACTGGAATGCGCGGCCAGCGACTTGCTGAGCGGAGTCCTTCCAGACGCGTCGCAACCGACTCAGCTCCCTCATTGTTGAATCCAAGCCGGTTGATCAGGGCCTGCTGCTCGGGATAGCGGAAGAGCCGTGGCTTCGGGTTGCCCGGCTGGGCCAGCGCAGTGATCGTCCCGATCTCCATGAACCCGAATCCCAGCGCCTCCCACGCAGGAAGAGCGACTCCGTTCTTGTCCATCCCGGCCGCAAGACCGATCGGATTCGGAAACTCGATTCCCACTACCGAGCGGGGAGACTTCAGCAGGGACTTACCTGCGGTTAACCGAACCAGACCGGGATACTGCGATCCAGCCTCCAGTAGGCTCATCACGGCGTCATGGGCCTGCTCGGCATCCAATGCAAAGAAGATCGGGCGAAGGAAGCGTTGGTAGAAATCCATCTAGAAATTACCTTTATCAGCATTTCAAAAATCAGGAACGCACGAAATCTGCGTTCGGTGTGAAGGCATTTGCCACAAAAGGCACAAGAAACACAAAAAAGACACGCGGCTAGAATCACCTTTCAAGTTTCACGTTTGATGGCATCCGCCTCCCGGCGGACGGTGCCACCCTTCGGGCAACGACTCTGTCGTTGTCTTCCGCGCTCGTTCCCACGAGCTTGGTTCATAATTCATCCTATCCCATCATGCTCCCAATCACCCATCTCTGGACACGTCTTTCCTCCGTCAAATGGGAGGATGCCTGGGTGGAGAGACTGCTCTTTGCCGGCGAGCAGAATTTGGTCATCAAGAAGTTCTCCGCCTCCCGTTCTATTAGGCTCGATCTCTACACCAATGCCACTAACGGCAAGAAACTGATCAAGGCATTCGGTGGCACCCTGCGCCCTTTTGACGCCAAGGGATGGCAGCCTCCTGCATCCAAAATGATCGATCCTCTCCGTATCAGCGGAGTGCTGCGCATCTATCGCGATAAAGCTCTCTTTGAGAAGGAACACAACGCCGGCAAAGGTCTGCCCCTCCTCATTCCGAGCGGCATGGCCTTCGGCACCGGAGACCATGCCACCACGACCCGCTGTCTTCAGCTGCTCGTTCAGGCCTCCGCTCCTCTCCACGCTTCGGGTAAGCCCTGGTCGCTGCTCGACCTCGGTTGCGGCTCTGGAATCCTGGCTCTTGCCGCCGAAACACTCGGTGCCAGGAAAGTCCTCGGCTGCGACTTCGATGAAGCCTGCGTACGTATCTCCAAGGAGAATGCCAAACTCAATAAACTAACCGCATCCCGCTTTATCAAGGCCGACGTCCTTAAGGGTAAGGCCAGCGAGATGGGTGGCGCCTACAATATCGTCACGGCGAATCTGTACTCGACCGTCCTCACCGCGGCCGCCCCAATGATCATCAAAGCCATCAAACCCCGCGGAGTCCTGATCCTCTCCGGGATCCTCGCCGTGGAAGAAAA
>CAIXGT010000076.1 GCA_903919105.1 uncultured Spartobacteria bacterium
GAATATCAACGAGCAGATCAAGACGGTCATCGACACCCATACCGAGCCCTGGGGCACCTGCGTCACCGCCGTCGAGATCAAGGACATCACCCTGCCCGATAACATGCAGCGGGCCATGGCCAAGGAGGCCGAGGCTGAGCGTGAACGACGCGCCAAGATCGTCGCCGCCGAGGGTGAGTTCCAGGCCGCCACCAAACTCGGTGAAGCAGCCGATGTGATCGCAGCTCACCCAGTTGCCCTTCAGTTGCGTACCCTTCAGACCATGGCCGAGATCGCGACCGAGAAGAACTCCACGATCATCTTCCCTGCCCAGTTCATGACGACCGTTCAGGAAGCACTGAGCATGGTCAAGCAGGACTCCAAGGTTGATTAATGCTAGTTAAGATCTAGTTCCGAATCGCAGTGTAGATTGACACTGTGCCAAGCGTTAGCGGGTGCGCCTTAGCCACTCGGAACCCGCAGAATTCTATGAGGGAGGTCATGGTCTTGCCTGAGGGGAACTGTTCGATGGAGAGGCCGAGGTATTCGTAAGCATCTTTGCGGCCAGTTGCTAGGCCAGCGATGTGCGGAAGGATATGGTGCAGGTAGAAGCGGTAGAGTGGACGAATGAGCGGACGCGCGGGGAGCGAAAAATCGAGGATGAGGAGGTGACCGCCCGGCTTCAGTATGCGTGCCATTTCGGAGAGACCTTTCTCCCAGGAGGCCATATTTCTTAGGCCAAACGCCGCGGTGACGACATCGAAGTTTTGATCGACAAAGGGCAGGTTCATCCCGTCGGCCACGACGAGTTCCGGCAGGCCGTTCCTTTTTGCAACTTCCAGCATGGGACGGCAGAAGTCAGCACCCACGACTCGGGCTTGTGGGCAGGCCTTCCTGATCGCCATGGCCAGATCACCGGTTCCTGTGGCAACATCGAGAACGCTTGATGGTTTCCAGGAGTTGATCAAACGGACTGCGATAGCGCGCCAGTAAAAGTCGAGCCCTCCGCTAAGCAGATGGTTGACCACTTGATAACGCCCCGCGATATCGGAGAAGAGTCCCCGTACCATTTCGGGATTCTCTTTATGGATCTCCATGAGTGAACGGTTTAAGTGGCTCTAGTGGGGCCCTGGGATGGCTTGATAAAAGAAAGAAGTGCTCACGAGAGGAATCGAACCTCCATGGGTTTCCCCATACGCTTCTGAGACGTACGCGTCTGCCAGTTTCGCCACGTGAGCAAGAAGGGTGAATTTATCCTGCATCTCGGGAAAGTAAACCCTCAAGGTGTGGAGCAATACGGAATCGGATGCCCGAAAATGGAATCAGTGTTTCTCTAAAAGACAAAAAAGAGACGAATTTCGGCTGGCGTGCTCATCCATCCCGTGCAAAGTACTTATTTCACAACATAACTCATGACCAAACGATTCATCATCCTTCTTTCGATCATCCTCTCCGCAGGTCTTCTTCATGCGCAGAGTTCCTCCTCCAAGTCCTCTGCCTCACCGGACATCAATAAGGTGATCTCGGATGCTGTTGCCAAGGGCGGTGCAAGCTCCTCTGCGGTCGCCTTGAAAGATCCCGTTGCTACCGTGAACGGAGATAAGATTAGCCGAGCTGATCTGGAGAAGGCCTTCAATGAAGCTCTCGCTGCTAGCGGCCAAGCTAATGCGCCCCTCACTGCCGACCAGAAGATGCAGGGCTATCGCCAGATCCTCGACGGTATGATCATGGAGAAGCTTGTCGACAAGCAGGCCGCCGCGGTCAAGGTCGACAAGGCCGATGTGGATGCCCAGCTTGCCAAGATCAAAAGCCAGTTCCCCTCCGAGGAGGTCTTTCAGGCCGAAATGAAGAAGTCGGGTCTCACCATGGATCAGTTTGTGGCCAACCTCAGCAAGTCGATCCGCCAATCCAAGTGGATGCAGTCGCAGGTCGCAGGGAAGGACAGTGTCACCGAGGCCGATGCCAAGAAGTTCTACGATGCTAACACCAAGGAGTTCACCAACCCCGACCTCGTGAAGGCCAGCCACATCCTCTTCCGTACTGCTCCTGATGCCACTGCAGCGCAGCAGAAGGTCGCCGAGAACAAGGCCAAGGCCGCGATCGTGCGAGCGAACAAGGGCGAGCCGTTTGATAAGCTGGCCTCCGAGCTTTCCGAGGAGCCTGGAGCCGCTCAGCGTGGAGGAGACTTGGGCTACTTCCCGAAGGACAAGATGGTGCCCGAGTTTGCCAATGCCGCTTTCGCCCAGAAAGCCGGCACCGTGAGCGTCACCCCGGTGAAGACGAAGTTCGGCTACCATGTGATCAAGGTTACCGACAATAAGCCTGCCGGCACCGCCACCTTCGACGAGGCCAAGGCTCAGATCATGCAGTTTCTCCAGGCCCAGAAGCGTCGCGAGATCTTCAAGGGTGTGATGCAGGAGCTCCGCCAAGCTGCGAAAATCGAGAGCACTCTTCCTGCTCCGAGCGCTTCCATGGTGCCTGCCAAGTAAGGGCTGATAATTCCCAGTGGTTTAACTGATCCCGATGGAGTCGTCTCAGAAGACACCCGTCGGGGTTATCGGACTCGGGATTATTGGGAGCCGTATTGCGGGGGCTCTGAGACGAGAGGGGTATTTCGTTTCCGTCTGGAGTCGTTCGCCTCGGACTGAGCCGAACTTTCTCTCTTCGGCTCGCGAGGTCGCGGAATCGGCGGATATCCTTCAGATTTTTGTCCGGGATGGCGAGGCGCTACTCGAAGTGATTCGTTCGATGGGGACGGCCTTGGGTGAATCCCATATCGTCATGAACCACGCGACAGTCGGTCCTGCCGAGACACTCGAGGCCGCCCGCTTGGTCAATGAACGGGGGGCTTCTTTTCTGGATGCCCCGTTCACCGGCAGTCGCGACGCAGCGGCCGAAGGAGAGCTTGTTTACTATATAGGTGGAGAGGAGTCTGTGCTCGAACGGGTCATGCCCGTTCTCAAGGC
>CAIXGT010000077.1 GCA_903919105.1 uncultured Spartobacteria bacterium
CATGATTCGGTCACCAGGCGAGATTCAGCGAAGAGATCCTCCAGCAGAGGAGTCCGATCACCACGAAAAGACAAAGCGCAAGCGAGAGAATGAAGCGCTTGGAGAAGGCCGCCCCGTAAAGGAAGAGCAACTTGAAATCGAGCATCGGGCCGAAGACCAGGAAGGCTAGCTTCGCAGCCATCGGGAAAGTGGTGAGCGTTGCCGCGATGAAGGCATCTGTCGTGCTGCAGACTGAGAGGATGGAAGCAAGTCCCATGAGGGAGACGATTGCCAACGGGGGATTCGCCGCAAGAGGCAGGATGATTTCCTGATTCACTGCGGTACTGAAGAGCGATGCGGCGGCCGCACCGATCACGAAGTAGACGGCGACATCGAGGAAATCGCGGGTGGCCACGGAAGCCGCATTCTGAAGGCGGTCGAGCATCCCTCCAGATCCACTGTGATTGTGCTCATGGTCATTATCAGGGGCAAGCAGACCAGGTCGCAGGATCGAGAAAGGGGCAAAGTAACTCACGATCCATCCAGCAAGGATCGACACCGTAAGCCCCAGACCAAAACGAAGGATGGTCATCTCCCATGCCCCCTGTCCACGAAATGCGGTGAGAGTACTAAGAATTACCAGAGGATTCACGATCGGGGCGGCAAGCATATAGGTGATGCCGCAGGAGACAGGCAGCCCTTTCTTCAAAAGACGCCTCACGACCGGAACGATGCCGCATTCGCAGACCGGAAAAATCACCCCGAGTAGTCCGCTGACAATGATAGCTGTGCGAGGGTTTTTCGGCAGAAGGCGGGTCATGAGCGACTGAGGCAGAAACTCCTCTAAGAGACCCGAGAGAATCGCCCCTCCCAAGAGGAAGGGGAGCCCCTCCAACAGAATGCTGAGAAAGGCGTACTGGAAATCCGAAAAACTGAAATGGAACCAAGCCGTGAAAAGGGTCACGGTAGAACTATACCGACGAAGCCAAGAAAGTCACTCTGTTGAAAAGCAAAAAGCCCCAACGGATCACTCCGTTGGGGCTTTTTGAAAAGAAAAACTAACGGATTAGAGAGACTGGGCGGTCTTGACCACATTCTCTACGGTCATGCCGAGTTCCTTGAGGACGGTACCTCCCGGAGCGCTCAGGCCAAAGCGGTCGATAGCCACGGTCTTCCCATCCAAACCGACATAACGGAACCAAGGGTCGGAGATGCCGGCCTCGATAGAGACACGCTTGCGGCATGACGAAGGAAGGACCTCCTCACGATAAGCAGCATCCTGACGTTCGAAGCGCTCCATGCAGGGCAAGGAGACAACACGGGCGCCGGCACCAAGGGTCTTGGCCGCATCCAGGGCCACGTTCAACTCACTGCCGGATGCAAGGATGATGACCTCCAGAGCAGCGGTCTCCTTGCGGGCAATGTACCCCCCCTTAAAGACACCCTGACGACGCACATCCACGGGGATCTCGCTCAGGTTCGGAAGGTTCTGACGGCAGAGAGCCAGAAGCGTCGGGCCGTCCGTGTGCTCCAGTGCCGCGGCGAAGGCACCAGCAGTCTCTTCGGGATCGGCAGGTCGGATGACATCCAGGCCCGGGATCGCACGAAGTGCAGCGACGGTCTCAACCGGCTCGTGAGTCGGTCCATCCTCGCCGACAGCTACGGAATCGTGAGTGAAGATATAGGTGGTCGGCAGCTTGGAAAGCGCGGCAACTCGGATGGAAGGACGGCCGTAATCGCTGAAGACCAAGAAGGTAGCTCCGGCGATGCGGAAAATACCATCGTAGGTATAGCCGTTCATGATCGCACACATGGCATGCTCGCGGATGCCGAAGTGGATGTTGCGCCCCTCACGGTTCTGATCGGTAAAGTCTCCTCCACCCTCAATGTAGTTGAGAGTAGAACCGAAGAGATCCGCGCTACCGCTGACCAGCAGGGGCATAGCCTTGGCGATCGGCTGAAGAACGATGCTTCCGGCCTTGCGGGTGGCAATCGCCTCGTCTGGCTTGAAAGGAGGGATGAGTGAGAGAATGTCGGGAATCTTCTGCTCGATGCCGGCATCCAGAAGGTCGGCCAATTCGGCATTGGCAGAGCGCCAGGCAGCGAACTCCGTTTGCCAGATAGCATGCGCCTCGGCACGCTTGGACTTGAGATCTGCGAAGTATGCAGTGACCTCGGGAGCGATGAAGAACTTCTCATCAGGAAGACCAAGTCCCTTGCGGGCCTCATCGGAGAACTTCACACCTGCCTCGCCGTGGGCCTTGTTGGTGCCTTCGACCTCGGGGATTCCCTTTCCGATAATCGTCTTACAGATGATCATGTGGGGCTTGCCCTTGGTGGACTTGGCCTTATTAAAGGCTGCGAGGATCTCGTCCAGATTATGGCCATCGATCATCTGGACATGCCAGCCGTAGGCGGCATAGCGAGCGCCGACATCCTCGCTCTGGCTGACATTCAGCATGGCGTCGAGGGTGACGTTGTTGGAATCGAAGAAAACGATGAGATTATCGAGACCGAGGTGACCGGCAAGAGAGGAGGCCTCTGCCGAGACACCTTCCTGAAGACAACCATCGCCGCAGAGAACGACGACATGGTTGTTGAAGATAGTGTGCTGGGGAGTGTTGAAGCGAGCGGCAGCCATCTTCTGAGACATCGCGAATCCCACGCCATTGGCCACACCCTGGCCGAGAGGACCAGTGGTCGCCTCGACTCCGGGAGTCTCATGGAACTCAGGGTGTCCGGGAGTAATGCTGTGGAGCTGACGGAATTTCTTCACCTGATCGAGAGGAAGGTCGAACCCGGAAAGGTGCAGCCATGCGTAGAGGAACATGCTACCGTGACCTGCGGAGAGGATGAACCGGTCTCGGTTGATCCAGCGAGGAGCCGCGGGGTCGATCTGGAGTGCCTCACCGAAGAGAACAGCACCGATGTCAGCCGAACCGAGGGGAAGGCCGAGATGTCCGGACTTGCAGGCAGTGACGGCGTCGATGGCGAGTCCGCGGGCATCGCGGGCGGCTAGTTGGAGGATTACGGTATTCATAAGTAAGTCTGATAGAACAAACATCCGAACAGGCTTTTGCAAGCATCCATCCGATACATTTTCGCCAAAAAAGGATTTCCGATGACTAAGTGGGCTGTTGTTGAGTCAGGCAATGGAAAGCCCCCAGTCCCCAGATCAACTCACGGCAATCGATCGGCCGGATCATGCGTGTGGGAAAAAGCTCCGCGAGGATCTCCACGGACTCCACATCGGAATCACCCCCAAACGAGGGCATCAGCACCGATTCGTTGGCGATGTAGAAGTTGGCATGACTAGCCGGCAAGCGGATTCCCTCACGGTCGATTCGGGGCGGCATCGGCATCTCGATCACCTTTAGCGGAGTTCCGTCGTACAGCTTCATGCCGCGAAGACGTTCGAGGTTTTCCTTCAAGGGTAGGTGGTTGGGATCAGCCTGATTTGGCTCAACGACAGTGATAACGGTGTCACGGGAGACAAAGCGGGTGATGTCGTCAACATGACCATCCGTGTCGTCACCTTCGATGCCGTCACCGAGCCAGATGATTTGCTCCACCCCGAGGTAATCCCTTAATCCCTGCTCGATCTGATCGCGGGACATCGAGGGATTGCGGTTGGGGTTCAGAAGGCAGGACTCCGTGGTGAGTAAGGCACCCGCTCCATTGGGATCGACGGACCCCCCCTCGAGGATGAATGGTGGTTCGAACAGCGGGAAACCGAAATGGCGTGCGATCCGGGTAGGGACGATATCATCGGCATCGAAGGGAGGATACTTGTTACCCCACGCATTGTATCCGAAGTCGTTGACCGCAAGTTGGGGTGCCGAAGCACGCTTCACAAAGATCGGACCATGGTCCCGGCACCAGGGTTCATGGGTCGGATTGTTGTGAAACTCGATTCGCTCCATGGGAGCGACTGCCGAGAGAAGCCCCCTCACCTCACTCTGCTGTTCGGAGTTGGAAATATTGATTCTCAGGATTTCAGACTCGGCAAGAACCGAGGCCATTTTCACAAGAGTTGGAACGACACGGTGGTAACTCTCGGGAAAGCTCTGACCATCGATATGCGGCCAAGAAATCCAGGTGGCCTCATGTCTCTCCCACTCAGCGGGCATCGAGTAACCCAAGGAACGAGGCGTTGCGGCGAAGTCCATCACTCGAACCGATATGGAGATGAAGGGGGAAGCTGAAGCCTCTGCCAATTAGGCTCAGGCAATGGTACAATTAGGCAACCTGGAGCTTCTCCAGGAGAGCAGTCTTGGAGGAAAGACCTGTCATACGCTCGGCTAGGACTCCATTGCGGAAAATCATCAGCGTCGGGATGGCGGTGATCTGATGGGTCTGAGACACACCAGGCGCCTCATCGACATTCACCTTGGACACGATCACCTTGCCCGCAAGCTCCTTGCCGAGTTCCTCAATGACCGGGGCAATCATACGGCAAGGTCCGCACCACGGCGCCCAAAAATCAACAAGTAGGACGGGCGATGAGGCAACGGTCTGATCGAAAGTTGCATCATTGAGTTCAAGAACGTGTTCGGAAGCCATATTAGATATTAAGTAGGTATTGGTGAGTAAAAGAATACTAAGACAGGAGGAATGTCCAAAGCTGAATGCCAAAAGCCACGAGGGCAAGAGCCGCAACTGAAATCACTAAGGGAAGCGGTAACTCGGAGGAAGAGACGGCCTCTTTTTCAACCTCATCAGGAGACTCGGAGAGATTCAGATTTTCAGGAAGGTCACCTGCGGCTTTGCCCGAAATCATGGCAGGCGGTGAAGGTGGCGTGGCGGTCGCAGATATAGCTGACTCTCCGATCTTGCGGGCAGCTGCGGCAGGTGCTGGCTGGAGCTTGATCGTCGCCTGAGGCATGGACTTGGTTTCTGCAACACTCGGAGTCACGGGCTCCGGCTTAAGAGCCGTAGAGGAAGCGGCTGACGCAGGTGCAGGTGCCGGTTGCAGTTTGATTGTAGGCTGGGGCGCTGGATTGGTTGCGCCCGCAGTCGGAGTAACGGACTCCGGTTTGAGAGCC
>CAIXGT010000078.1 GCA_903919105.1 uncultured Spartobacteria bacterium
CGGACCAAGTCACGAACTGCCCACGGGGGGTGCCGGGAAGGCCTTTGCCGGACTCACAGCGGAGCAGTTCCAGCGCCGGACCAGCATCGTCCGATACGATGCCGCGTCACTCAAAAAGTCCCTTCCGATCATCGAGACCTTTTGCGAAATTGAAGGGCTCGATGCCCATGGGCGTTCGGTCAGCCTTCGGCTAGAAAAATAGAATGAAGGCTGAAAACTTAGGAATCTAAGGCTTCTCATCTGATTAAGTCTTTAATTCCCGGGCTCAGATCTAACAGTCCAATAGCCTAAAGCTTAAATCCCTACTTATGATCTGGAGATTCCGCGGGCGTAAGATGGATCTCTCCTTACGGGGCGAGGTCATGGGGATTGTCAACGTAACACCAGATTCCTTCTCTGATGGCGGCGTCTTCCTGGATCCGCAGGCAGCTTGTGAACATGGGCTGAAGCTTCTCGAGGAGGGAGCCTTACTGCTCGATGTCGGTGGCGAATCGACCCGCCCTGGAGCACTTCCTGTCTCCGCGGAGGAGGAACTGCGGCGTGTCTTGCCTGTGATCAAGGCGTTGAGAGCGCGGACCGATGCCCCCATCTCGATCGATACTTCCAAGGCCGCTGTCGCCGAGGCCTGTCTGGGCGAAGGGGTGGACATCATCAACGATGTAACAGCCTTGTCAGGTGATCCCGGGATGGGAAAGATAGTTACGGAGGCTCGCGCGGGACTGATCCTCATGCACAAGCAGGGATCTCCTCAAACCATGCAGGCCGATCCCTCCTATCCGCAGGATGATGTGGTGACCGAGGTGGCAAAATATCTTTCAGGGCGCCGTCAGGCGGCCCTAGGCTGTGGCGTGGACTCCGCCGCTATCATTCTCGATCCCGGCCTTGGTTTCGGAAAAACCGTGGCGCACAACCTGGCGTTAATCCGTGGTATTCCCCGGTTGATCGAAAGCGGCTCCCCGATTCTGCTTGGACATTCCAGAAAGTCGTTTCTTGGAAAAGCGCTGGGAGTCGAGGGTGATAGTTTCCCAAAGAAGGAGACGCGTCTTGCGGCGGGGCTGGCTTTGACGGTATTGGCGCGTTCCCTTGGCGCGCGCCTGTTCCGAGTGCATGAAGTCGGACCTCACCTTGAGGCTCTCCGCATGGCAGAGGCTCTGGCAGGGAACCGCTGATGTCATGACTGATTTCATTCACAGGACTCTTTCGCTGATAGCGGCGTATTGGACCTCCGGACTCGAGATCCTGATCCTCTCGACAATCCTCTATTATATTTATCTCTATCTGCGCGGCACGCACGGGGCGCGAATCCTAATCGGCCTTGCGCTGGTCTTCCTAACGCTCACCTTCATCTCCCAAATGTTAGATCTGGCCGTGCTCGGATGGCTGCTCCGAAGCTTCTCAGTCTTCATGGCGATCGCTTTGGTGGTGCTCTTCCAGCCCGAACTTCGCCGTGCCCTGAACGAGTTGGGCAGCCACCGCTTTTTTACCACGGCTCTTCAGCGGCGGGAGGCCATTGAGGAGATCACGGATATGGTCTTCGATCTCTCAAGCAAGGGATTCGGGGCGCTGATCGCGCTCGAGCGAGACTTGAGTCTAAAGTCCGTTGCCGAGAGCGGTGTTGAGATCGATGCCGAATTCTCCAAGGAGCTTTTGATCACGATTTTTCATCCCAAGACGGTCCTCCATGACGGCGGGGTAATCCTGAGCGGTGACCGGATCGTGGCGGCGGGTTGCATTTTTCCCCTGACCCAGCGTGATGATCTCGACCGGACGATCGGGTTGCGGCATCGTGCGGCACTTGGGCTTTCCGAAGAGAGCGACACCATCGTCCTGGTGATTTCCGAAGAGAGCGGACAAGTTTCGATTTGTCACTCGGGTGCCATCGAGCGCAACCTCAACGTCGAGCGGTTCAGAAAGCGCCTGTCGCAGCTTCTGCTCCGTGAAGAAAATCATGCGAAAGATCCTGCTTCACAACTGGAAAGAGAAACTGGTCTGCCTGCTCCTGGGGGGGGCGCTCTGGTATCTCATTCATCAAAACCTCGGCCCTCTCCCGCAACACAAGACGCGCAACGCGGAGAGATCTCAGAGCTCTGAGGAGAAGACCGCGATGTCTCACTCGGAGCATAAGGCCCACAACTCAAAAAAATAACGTTCCCTTCTCATGGCAGTCAGAAAGCTTTTTGGAACGGATGGAATCCGCGGAACCGCGAACTGCTATCCCATCACCCCCGAGATTGCGCTGAGATTGGGTCGAGCCGCCGGCTACCTGATGAAGGGAAAAGGTGAGGGGCGTTGCCGTTTCGTGATCGGACGCGATACCCGGCGCTCCGGCGGGATGCTCGAGTCAGCTCTTATCGCAGGTCTCAACTCAGTCGGTGCCGATATCCTGCTTACAGGAGTGATCCCGACTCCTGCCGTCGCTTGTTTGGTCACGGAGTTCTCTGC
>CAIXGT010000079.1 GCA_903919105.1 uncultured Spartobacteria bacterium
CTCGGTTTTCCAATCTCTCAAGCACAGCAGTGTCAGTAACAGGCAGAGAGAAATCTGGATCAATCCCATAACGGGGCCAAACCACGCCCTTCCCTGCTTATCTTCTCTCCTTTGGAGACATGGGTTCGAAAGCATCCCGAAACAGGCCCCGGCAATAAGAGCACTGGCACCGAGATGCATGTTGAAATCAAAAAAAGAATGGATGATCTCGGCCAGGACCACGATAAGACATCCCATCAGAATGGCTAGAGAATCACTGAAACGAACGCCATTCCCACTACTGTCTGTTGATGGGCGTGAGAAGCCCGCAAGGCATTTCAAACCATAAGAAAAATGGGCAGTCAGGGAGGCGGTAACAAGGAGGAATCCAATCATCCCATATTCGGAAAGCAATTGTGCAAAATCATTATGCGCTAGCAGGGATTCGTAGGGCATCATCAGTCGTGCAGACCACTGGAAACTGCCCGCGCCCATCCCGACAAACGGAGCCATCCCGAAATCATGTGCTGCCGCCCTCCACAGATCCTCCCTGAAGGTATCCATCCAAACACCCTGAAGACGAGAGGCCACACTTGCATCCCCAATAAGAAAGTACGTTAGCGCCACCCCAAGAATCCCGATGACGCCTGCCGCAATCATTCCGGAGATCAATGCAGATCGGTTTCCCGATAAAAAAAGCAGCATGAGGGAACAAAGGCCGAAGAGCACCAGTCCGATGACAAGGGAGACGGAACCTCCCCTGCTCAGACTAAGAAAAACCCCACTGGAGAAAAAGAGCCAGAAGTAGAGCAAGGCGCTGCGAGTCGTCCATTTCAAGCGCCCCCAGCAAGCCATTGACAGCGAGAAAAGGGCTGCCGCACACAACAACCAAGCAAGATGGTTCTTGTTGGCATATGTACCCACCGTTTGCGGGTAGCAGGCTTTTAACTCCGCAAAATACAAGGAAAGCGGTTGCCATGACGGATCGCAGTAAATCTGGTACATCTCCGCGGCGGCTTGAAAAAACGCTGATACGCAGATCAGAAAGATCAAAAGAAGGCGTGGTCCCTTGTCGACAAGGGAAACCGCGAGGATCATATACGTCAGAAACAGGCCGCCCATCCGCAACAGCTCATAACTCCTGAGCCCCGGATCACCTCCCACCATGGTCCTTGGGATGAGATAAAGAGCTGCTATCATCATGAGAAGAAAGCCCGGACCTGGAAGCCGCGACCTATTCCCCAATGTTTCGGGTATTGAAAGAAATCCGGCCAGGAGGATCGGAATATAGCACGCCAGCAAGGGGAACATCGGCCTCCCTCCCCCGCCGATCATCTCCATTCCGATGATCCCGAGAGCAAGTAGCAACGAAGCAAGCCAAGGAAGCGATAAAAGAACTGGTCTCATTCCTAATCATTCATGATATCGGAAAGCGTATCCTAAAGTCACGGGGAAGCCTCTTTCCCTTGAACCATGAGGAGCGAAAGGTTACCAATAACACCCTTTTATGAGTAAGAGCATCATTGATCCGTCGCGTTCCGCGACTATCGAACTGAGCAACGACGAGATCGCGCGCTACTCGCGCCACCTCATCATGCCCGAAGTGACCCTCGAGGGGCAGAAACGGATCAAGGCGGCCAGCGTTCTCTGTATCGGAACGGGCGGCCTCGGCTCGCCGATCGCCCTCTATCTAGCCGCTGCGGGCATCGGACGGATCGGCCTAGTCGATTTCGACACGGTCGATTTCTCGAATCTCCAGCGCCAGATCCTGCATGGCACGCGCGATGTGGGTCGTAAGAAGATAAACAGTGCCAGAGACACCATCAAGGAGATCAACCCCAACGTGCAGGTTGACCTGCATGACTGCTTCTTCACCTCTGAGAATGCGGCCGCCATCGTGTCTCCCTATGACATCGTGATCGATGGAACGGATAATTTCCCGACCCGCTACCTCTCCAACGACATCTGCGTCTTCCAGAAAAAGCCGAACATCTACGGATCCATCTTCCGGTTCGATGGTCAGTGCACTGTCTTCGCTCCGCATCTCGGAGGCCCCTGCTACCGCTGCCTCTATCCCGAACCCCCTCCACCGGGCATGGTCCCGAGCTGCGCCGAGGGAGGAGTCCTCGGTGTGCTGCCTGGTATCATCGGCGTGATGCAGGCGATCGAAGCGATCAAACTGATCGTTGGCATTGGTGATCCTCTGATCGGACGCCTCGTCCACTTCGATGCGCTGAAGATGAAGTTTCGTGAATTCAAGATCCGCAAGGATCCCAAGTGCCCGGTCTGCGGCGAGCACCCGACCGTTACCGAACTCATTGACTACGACACCTTCTGTGGAATCCCTCAGGCCGCGGCTGCCGAAGAAGCCGAGATTCCCGTTCCCGAGATCACGGTCGAGGAACTTCAGGCAAAGCTGCGGAGTGGAGAGAGGGTGACCTTGATCGACGTACGCGAGCAGTTCGAGTGGGATATCGCCCGCATCCCTGGAGCCAAGCTGATCCCGCTTGGGGACCTCCATTCGCGAATGAGCGAGCTGGATAGCGCCGACACGATCTATCTCCAGTGCAAGTCTGGCATCCGCTCTGCGAATGCCCTGCGTGAACTTCAGGGGGCCGGCTTCTCAAAGCTTTTCAATGTGCAGGGAGGCATTCTGGCCTGGGCTGACAGAATCGACCCCTCCGTTGCGAAATACTGACCGATGGCAGACGTGCTGACTGAGCTCGCCTCACTGCTTCGTTGCCCCATTACGGGACAGCAGCTGCATCTGGCAACACCCGAGGAATTCCGCTTGCTCGCCTCCCATGATGCCGACGGCTTTCTTGTCCGTGAAGATGGTGCTGCCGCATATCCGGTCGATAAAGGCATCCCCAGCCTCCTTCCGGAGTCTCTCATACCACTCCAGCCTCTGACCTAGCAGTCTAACAGCCTTCAGCCTAAACGCCTTTCCCCATGACCGAACTCGAAACGATCCGCCACTCCTGCGCCCATATTCTGGCAAATGCGATCCTACGCATCTGGCCCGAGGCCCAGTTCGCCGCAGGACCTCCGGTCGAGAATGGCTTCTACTACGACGTCGACCTCCCCCATCGGATCAGTCCCGAGGCTTTCGAGCGAATCGAGAAGGAAATGGCCGCCATCATAGCAGAGGCACAGCCTTTTCAGCGGGAGGTCATCAGCCGGGATGAGGCCCTTGTCATGGGCGAGCGGGGCGAGCTGGCCGGCCTGACACCGCGTCCGGAGGCGAGCAAATTCAAGCTCGATATCATCACCCGCATTCCCGAGGGAGAAGAGATCACTCTCTACCGCAACGGTGCTTTCACCGATCTCTGCGCCGGACCTCATGTCGCTGACACCTCTAAGGTGGCGGCCTTCCGCCTCACCCATGTGGCCAGCGCCTTCTACCAAGGCGATGAGAAGAACCCCCAGCTCCAGCGCATCTACGGAACGGCCTTCTCTTCCATCGAGGAGATGGAGAACTGGTTTGCCATGCTGGAAGAGGCGAAGAAGCGTGATCACCGCAAGATCGGCAAGGAGCAGGGCCTCTTTCACATCGATGACGCGGTCGGTCAGGGCCTTATTCTCTGGACCCCGAAGGGAGCGACCATCCGCCAAGAGTTGCAGAATTTCATCAGCGGAGAACTCGCCAAGCAGGGATACTCCCAGGTCTTCACACCGCACATCGGCAAGATCGGTCTCTACAAGACCTCGGGCCATTTCCCGTACTACAAGGAGTCCCAGTTCCCTGCGATTCCAGAACCGGATCAACTCGAACGGATCGCCTCGGAGGGATGCGGATGCGCGGAGATGACTGCTCGACTGGAAGCAGTCTCGGAATCTTTTGCCAACTCACTGAACGAGCGGGCAGGCAAGGAAGTTGTCTTGCCCGAACGCGTGATGGATCCCACCCGATTGCTGGACGGCTTCATGCTGAAGCCGATGAACTGCCCCCATCACATCAAGATCTTCGCCTCCCAGCCTCACAGCTACCGTGATCTGCCGGTGCGTCTGGCGGAGTTCGGAACCGTCTACCGCTGGGAGCAGTCGGGAGAGCTGAACGGCATGACCCGCGTGCGCGGCTTCACTCAGGATGACGCGCATCTCTTCTGCACCGAGGAGCAAGTAGCCGCGGAGGTGCAGGGATGTCTCGAACTCGTGAAGAAAGTGCTCACCACGCTCGGCATGTCCGACTATCGGGTGCGCGTAGGACTCCGCGATCCCGACAGCAGTAAATTCACCGGCAATCCAGCCCAGTGGGATCTCGCCGAACAGGCCTGTCGCGATGCGGCCGCCACCCTTGGAGTCCCCTTTTCCGAGGAGCCCGGCGAAGCGGCTTTCTACGGGCCCAAGATCGACTTCGTCGTCAAGGATGTGCTCGGACGTGAGTGGCAGCTCGGAACCGTCCAGGTCGATTACGTCCTACCCGTCCGCTTCGATCTCTCCTACACCGGTGCCGACGGCAAGCCCCATGTCCCCGTCATGATCCACCGGGCTCCCTTCGGGTCATTGGAACGGTTCACGGGCGTCCTGATCGAGCACTTTGCCGGAGACTTCCCCGTCTGGCTTGCTCCCGAGCAGGCCCGCATCCTGCCAGTCTCTGAAAAAGTTGCCGAGTACGCACAAAAGATGGTCGCCGAAATGAAGTCTAAAGGCATCCGCGCAACCGCCGATCTCTCACCCGAAAAGCTCGGTTCCAAGATTCGCCTTGCCCAGCTTGATAAGGTTCCCTACATGATCGTTGTCGGACCCAAGGAAGAGGCCGCAGGCCAGCTCTCCATTCGCAGCCGTCAACACGGCGACGAAGGGGCCATCGCAGCAGATGCATTCATCCAACGAATCGAATCCGAAATCCGCGACCGCACGCTCACCGTATGAGCGGGCTGATCATTCCGTTGCCTGATCCTCTTGATTCCTTTGGTTTCCTTGTTCCAGCAGTACGTCACCAGACGGCACCCACGTGCCGTCACAACCCCGTGCCTCCGCAAGACGAGGGCGCATTAAAGTCCCATTAATCCAGCATTCATCCGCATTAACGACCGCATTCGCTCTCGCGAAGTACGCGTCATCATCGGCTCCACAGGCCAGCAGCTCGGCATCCTTAACACCGACGAGGCCATACGCCGCGCCAAGTCCTACGGCCTCGACCTGATCGAAGTGGCGCCGACTGCCAATCCTCCCGTCTGCAGAATCGCCGATTTTGGAAAGTTCAAGTACGAGCTCACCAAGAAGGAGAAGGAGAGCAAACACAGTGCGACCAAGATCAAGGAGATCAAGTTCCGAGTGAAGATCGGCGCCCATGATTACGAGACCAAGCTCCGTCATGCCGAGGAGTTCATCGAGAAGGGGAACAAGCTAAAGATCGTTCTCCAGTTCCGTGGCCGTGAGAACGCCCACAAGGATCTCGGCTTGGCGATGATGTACAAGATCAAGCAGGATCTTGAGACCATGGCCTTGGTGGATATGCCTCCGAAAATCGTGGGACGTGCCGTCGGCATGACCATGAGTCCTTTACCCGCCGCCAAACGGAAGCGAAAATACGCTAAGATCGAGGAGGAATACGTCGAGGACGTTGATTCCGACGAAGATGAGGAAGATAATAACGAGTCTGCCGAGACAGTTGCAGCCGAAGGCAAGGAAGAGAATCATGCCGGTTGATTCCGATCAGTCTCCGGCCATACCCGCTAACAAACGTCTTTACCTCTTTGACATTGACGGGACCCTGATCACTTCGGGTGGCGCCGGTGAAACCTCCTTCCGCGATGCCGTTATCGAGGTCTGTGGCGGAGACGCTGCCTTGGAAGGCGTCAATTTTGCAGGCAACACGGATACAGGTATTGCCCGTGAAGTCTTGCTCGCGGCAGGCAAGGAACCGTCCCATGAGAATATCATGGCGCTGCTGGATGCCTACCTGGGCAAACTGGCCGACCGGATTCACCTTCATCAAGGAAAGCTTCTGCCGGGAATCATTCCGTTACTGGACCGCCTCAAGGAGCGGCCCGACTGCAGGCTTGCACTGCTGACTGGTAATATGGCGAAGGGAGCCGAGGTGAAGCTCTCTCATTACGGAGTCTGGAACTATTTCGCTTTCGGCGCTTATGCCGATGACCATCATGTCCGCAATGAACTCGGACCCGTGGCGATGGCCCGTGCCCTTGAGGATCATGGAGAGGAATTCACTCCCGATCAGATTTATGTGATCGGTGATACGCCCCGCGATATCGAGTGCGGGAAAGCTTTCGGCGCCGTCACGGTTGCCGTCTCCACCGGCCGCTACTCGCGTGAGGAACTTGCTTCCCATAATCCCGACTTTCTGTTCGACGACCTCTCGGATTCCGAAGCTATTCTGGCAGCAATCACTCCGGAATAGTGATGATTTAATTTGGAACTCAGGAACTCAGGAAGCGGAATGATCCTAAAATAGTTTAGAGCTCAGGAATCTCCTTTTCACAGTCCTTATCAAACAGCTTCTGCTCTTCAAGTGAAACACAGAAGCTTCGTTCTGGATTGTAATCCACAGCTCCAGTTTTTCGGTCTAGTCGGAGTACACCTCCTGCTGCATCTGGATTTGTAAGATGGTAGCGATGTCTGTCAATGACATCTTTTTAGAGCCATCGCGCAAAAAACTTTTGCAATCCCAACAAAAAGAACAATCAGCCCGCTGACAATTAAAAAGGCAATCGCATCCAGTATGAAGGTGTCTCCTATAAAAATAAATATCGCGGAGTCTTCTTCTGTGTAATGCGTTGCCGGTTATCAGGAAACTTATTTCTTAAATATTCCTGAGTTCCTGAGTTCCATATTAGAAATCTCAGAAAGAGGCCGTCATTCCGTAGAGGAAGCCCTTCAAGTATTCGCTCTCGGAGAAGCCGACAAGGATCGGATGATCGGGACTCTGTCCAAAGGTCTTTAACTGGCGGGCCGTTCTGCGTGCATCGCCGAAAGCTTCGGCCACGCTGCCTCCGAACTCTTCAGCAGAGACATGATGCGAGCAGGAGAAGGTGGCGAGCAGACCGTCCTTGGAAAGCAACTGCGCGGCCTTCAGATGAAGCTCGCGGTATCCGCGCAAGGCATCGGCGATTCCCTTGCGCGTGCGGGTGAAGGGAGGGGGGTCGAGGATGATCAGATCGTACTCCTCCTCGCGTCTTGCCGCCGAGGAAAGAAACTCAAAGACATCCGCCCCGACGACCTTGATGGTGACATTGTTGAGAAGGGCATTCGCCTCAATACGGGGGAGATTTTCTTTTCCGGATTCCACGGCGGTGACTTCTGTCGCCCCCGCCTGAGCACACGCAATGGCAAAAGCCCCCTGATTGGAGAAACAGTCGAGCACTCGGCGACCCTTAGCCCACGCAGCCACCTGTCGGTAGCTGGTGCTCTGGTCGAGATAGAAACCGGTCTTCTGCCCGTGGATCGGGTCAAGTTGGAATTTCATTCCCGCGACCGTGATCTCGAAGGGACTCGGCTCGGGTCCGAGCAACGTCCCTGTCCTGACCTCGAGTCCTTCCAGCTTGCGGGATGAGGAGTCATTACGCTCCACCACAGTCTCGACGCCAAGCGCTTCCTTCACCGCGGATGCAATCAGGTCGCGGCGCAGATCCATGGCCATCGTGAGGGTCTGCAAAGTCGCCACCGGACCGAAGCGGTCGACGATCACTCCGGGAAGCCCGTCACTCTCGCTCCAGAGAACGCGCCTCACAAGAGGATCGATGCCGAGATGATCCCGGTATTCTTGCGCCCGCTGGATACGGCGCTGAAAGAACTCCGCATCCAGATCCTGCCTCCGACGTGAGAAGCGACGGGCGACGATCTGCGACTTGGAGTTGTAGACGGCACTGCCGAGCATCCGGTCCCGGCCATCCTTGACCGAGACAACATCCCCATCCTCGGGACTTCCGAAGGTCTTCAGCACCTCAGTGCCATAGACCCAGTCATGTCCGTGCAGGATGCGTGCCCGTGGGCGTACAATGATTCCTCCCATAAAAAATCAGGAAACGTAGGCTTCCTCGTGACGAGGGGCCCGAATGACACCTTCCTCATCGCGTTGCTCCTGCACCTGGACCTCGGGGTATTCGAATACCTTTCCCTCGAAGTTCCGGAAGACGACCTTCTCCCTGTCATGGAAGAGGACATAGCCCGGATTAATCGGCACCTTGCCTCCACCACCCGGAGCATCGATGACGAACTGCGGAACCGCATATCCGCTGGTGTGCCCCCGCAACCCCTCGATAATCTCAATTCCCTTGCGGACAGGTGCCCGAAGGTGAGAGGAGCCCTGGATCAGATCGCACTGATAGAGATAGTAGGGGCGGACCCGGCATTGGAGGAGTTTGTGAATCAGCGATTTCATCACCGGGAGCGAGTCATTCACTCCGGCCAGCAAGACGCTCTGGTTCCCCAGGGGCACTCCGTGGTTGGCAAGCATCGCCAGAGCATCCCTCACCTCGGCGGTGAGTTCGCGGGGATGATTCGTATGGATACTCATCCAGAGGGGATGATGTTTCTGGAGCATCCGGCAGAGTTCCGGGGTGATGCGCTGAGGCAGGAAGATCGGCACCCGGGTCCCGATGCGCAAGAATTCGAGATGAGGGATCGCCCTCAGCTTTGTCAGGAGGGCATCCAGCTTATCATCCGAAAAGAGCAACGGATCCCCACCCGAGAGAAGCACGTCGCGGATCTCCGTGTGTGCCTGTAAATAGGCGATCGCCTCATCGAAGTCGGTGTGCAGTTCCTGCTCGCCGGCCCCGCTGACAACGCGCGATCGCGTGCAGTAGCGGCAGTAGGCGGCGCAACGGTCAGTGATAAGAAAGAGTACACGGTCGGGATAACGGTGGACCAATCCGGGGACAGGCATGTGACTGTCCTCGCCGCAGGGATCCGCCATCTCCGCAGGCGAGACTGTTCCCTCCCCGACATGGGGAATGACCTGTCGTCGG
Source organism: uncultured Spartobacteria bacterium (assembly GCA_903919105.1). The sequence continues at coordinate 8,913 of CAIXGT010000079.1, forward strand.
ATGGGACAACCGGGATTCTCCGGTTCGATCAGGTTGAAATAATGGGGGGTGACCGCTAAAGAGAGCTTGTTGCCGGAGAGGATGACCCCAGCACGCTCCTCGGGAGTTAGTTTGAGATGCCTCTCCAATCCCTCAAGCGTCGTCACCCTATTCTTGAGCTGCCATTTCCAGTCGTTCCATTGCTCCGGCGGGACATCAGACCAATATCCGGGAGCGGAAGAAAGGAACTCCGCCTCGACGCGCGGTTCGGTGATTAAGGAATCCATCGGCTACTCTAAGTCAGCGTAGGAGTCAGGGTGAAATTGTCAACGACGAGGACCCTTATTTGAGTTTAGGATCTAGGCATGCAATGGATTTTCCTTCTGATTGTGGCCGGTTGCGTTGCTGTGTCAGAGCATGCAGCAGCCATCCCGGAGCAGGGTTATGCACCAAACTACACAAGCAAGGTTCTTCCGTTTTTGAGTTCAGGAGAGAGATTCACATTCCGGAGCGCGGACAGAGTCACAAACCTCGAAGGTATCCGATTTTTTCACCCAGATGCGAAAGGGTTGATCGTGGTCCTTAACGGGAATACGGAGTCGTGGCTAAAGTACGGGGAACTCTTTTACGACCTCTACCATCACGGCTACAGCGTGATTTCCTATGACCATCGAGGCCAAGGACTCTCACCCCACTTGGTTCATGCCAACCCCCAGATTGGCCAGATCGA
>CAIXGT010000080.1 GCA_903919105.1 uncultured Spartobacteria bacterium
TTCCAAAACTGGCTCGAAGGATCTCCGTCAACCGGGACACATTTTCCCGCTTCAGGCCGCGGAGGGGGGGGTGCTTAAACGTGCCGGTCACACCGAGGCGGGAGTCGATCTGGCACGACTCGCGGGACTCGACCCATCGGGGGTCATCTGCGAGATCCTGAATGAGGACGGCTCGATGGCACGCCTGCCCGATCTTTTGAAGTTCAAGAAGAAGCATGGTCTCAAGATCTGCTCGATCAGGGATCTCATCGCCTATCGCCGCAAGAGCGAGAAGCTCGTCCGCAGGGAACAGGAGATCGAGATGCCGACGGATTTCGGTGATTTCAAGATGTTCCTCTATCGCGCCGAGGTGGATAACCATCATCACCTGGCCCTGGTAAAGGGCCCTATTGATCCCAAGAAGCCGGCACTCGTGCGCGTCCATAGCGAATGCCTCACCGGCGATGTCTTCGGTTCCCGCCGTTGTGATTGCGGAAGCCAGTTGCACCGTGCACTGGCTCAGATTGCCGAGAGCGGGCACGGCGTCCTTGTCTACATGCGTCAGGAAGGAAGGGGGATCGGACTGCCGGCAAAGATTCATGCCTACAAGCTTCAGGAAGAAGGATTCGATACCGTCGAGGCAAACGAGCGCCTCGGCTACCCGGCCGACCTCCGTGACTACGGAACGGGCGCCCAGATCCTAGCGGACCTCGGAGTCACCAAGATCCGTCTTCTTACTAATAATCCCAGGAAGGTAGTCGGCCTTGAAGGTTACGGCATGGAGATCATCGAACGTGTCCCCATCCGCTCCGATCCCAACTTGCACAACGCTCGCTATCTCTCCACGAAGAAGAAGAAGCTCGGGCATATAATCTAGGTGATGGGATCTAGGAAATAGGGTATCGAGAGAACAATCCTCTCGAATCTCTCTAATACCGATCTCCCATGATCAATCCCCGAGTCCCCTTTAGCCTTCATAATTCATCCTTTAGTCTTCATTCTTTCCCAGATGCTTAAGCCACTTACACCCAGCCCCCGAATTGGGTTCAAAGTCGCGAACCGTATTGCAATCGTTGCAAGCCGTTACAATGAGGAATTTGTGGAACCGATGTTGGCCAAGGCACTCGAAGAAATTGCCCTGATAGAGCCGGAATCAAAGACGCAGGTGGTTCATGCCCCTGGTTCCTTTGAGATTCCCTATCTGGCCTGCCAGCTCATTCAAAAAAACAAACCCGATGCCATAATTTGTCTTGGGGTCATTTTTCAGGGAGCGACCGGTCATGCCAACCTGATCGCTGCTTCCGTGAGCGATGCGCTTTGCCGGATGTCGGTCGAGTCCGGCGTCCCGATCATTCACGGCGTGCTTCTGCTTCAAAACGAAGAACAGGCTCAGGAACGCTGCCTTGGCCTTGAGAGTAACCGCGGTACCGAGGCTGCACGCGCCGCCATCGAGGTCATCCGCGCTTCTGCCGCCATCACGACATCCGGAACCTGAATCATCATGGGAGTACGAAGCGAAGGCCGCGAGGCCGCCATCCAGTTCCTCTACCAGCGTGATCAAGGGGGTGGCGCGGGGGTTTCCGACCTCGAGGATTTCTATGCTTTCCGGGGACTCAGCCCTTCGGCTCGTCGATTCTGTGAAGGTCTGGTGAGCGGCCTGCTTGAGCATTCCGCCGAGATCGACATTAAACTCCGTGAGCACACCCAGAACTACGAGCTGGAGCGCCTTTCAGCCGTTGACCGCAACATCCTCCGATTGGCGATCCACGAGATGCTTTTTTGCGCCGAAATCCCACCTGTGGTCTCGATCAACGAAGCCATCAACATTGCCAAGAAGTATGGCACAGAAGAATCGGGACGTTTTGTGAACGGGGTCTTGGACAAGATCAAGTCAACGCTCCAGCGCCCTGATCGCACCCCCGCCTCGAGGAGCGGAGTCGAGCCGATTGAGTCCAAAGAGCCCTCTGAAGACTGATGGCTGGATGGCTTAAAAATGTCCTCGGCCGCATTACCGGCTCTCATCAGGCCGTAGATTGGGAAGAGGTCGAGGCCGCACTCTGGCAGTCTGATCTGGGAGCACCCACGGCAACCGCCATCCTCGAATCTCTCCGCAGTAAAGGCCTGACCCTCCATTCCGAGAACGTCTTGGAAGCCGCCCGTGAGGAGGCTGCAAAGTATCTTCCGAAGAAAGGAGAAGATCTCAGACCCATGCCTCAAGGATCGGAGGGCCCTGTCGTCATTCTCATGGTCGGGGTCAATGGCACCGGCAAGACCACCAGTAGCGCCAAGGTCGCGGCTTTGCTGAAGTCACGCGGTCACACTGTTCTTCTCTGCGCGGCCGACACCTTCCGCGCAGCGGCTGTCGAGCAACTGAAGGCCTGGGGTGAACGCCTTGGTGTCGAGGTTGTCAGCAGTGAGTATGGGGCTGATCCAGCGGCTCTCTGCCACGATGCTCTTGCCAAGGCAAAGCGCCTGAAATCCGACTTCCTCATCTGTGATACCGCCGGACGGCTCCATACCAAGTCGAACCTCATGCAGGAGCTTGAGAAAATGAAGCGCTCTCTTAGCAAGATCGATCCGACCGCACCCCATGAGGTCTTCCTCGTAGCCGACACCACGACTGGAAGCAATGCCGTCGTGCAGGCTAGGGAATTTCACGCCGCCACCCCGCTCACCGGATTGATCCTTACTAAGCTAGATGGCTCAGGGAAGGGAGGTGTCGCCGTGGCTATCGCAAGGGAGACAGGCATCACTCCGCGATTTATCGGGACTGGGGAACAAGCCGGAGATATGGCTCTCTTTGAGAGGGCCTCCTTTCTCGAACGGATGTTATAAAAGATCAGCCTTGTTCGTGATGATCTTCCTGCAAGTCGGAAGCAGAGTTCTTTTTTCAATACGTTTTCCCAAGTCATTAATCCAGAGGCTGAGGATATAGGTCAGAACTAAAGCGACGTAGAATTGACCGATGACCGCTTGGGTGACTGTCAGGACGCGTGCGATGTGAGTAACAGGGAGGATATCGCCGAAGCCCACGGTAGTCTGGGTTACAAAACTGAAATAGAGCATCTGCTGAACATCGTTTCTCCACTCAGAGACCGTGGGCACAACGGATCCCGTAGGCATGAACTGCGAATGAAGGAATGCATGGTTATTGATCCTCTCCACAATGGTGTAGAGGAAAGCAAAGGTTCCCCCGATCCAGACATACAGGTTGCAGGCCTCCAAGATCTTGTCCAATTTGGCATTCTTGGTGTTCAGAAGTCTCTTGATCCACGAAATGGTGCCGAAGATCAGCGTGGCCAACACCATTAGCACCGCGGCTTCCTCGGTAGCCTGCCTGAATGTGAGTGCTTCACCTGATAGCGACTTCCATCCTTTCAGCCAAAAAAACGTGAGGGAACCGAGAAAACTCCCCGATGCCACCACGGCGACCTTCATGGTGTCCGCATGGGTTGTCACCGCCATGCAGGCGACAGCAAGAAAAACCAGCACCGTCAACCCTGTCGGCAGGTAGGGACCGAAATAGAATAACCCGAGCAGCGTCAGACCGCCTATGACATGACGCCTCTCAGCTAGGTTGAGGATATGGCGATGAAGAGGGTGCATTATTCCGAATAGTCTCAGAGATTTATTTATGGAGAGGTTGATGGCAGAAATTCTCAGATATGTCCCAGCGGCAGAATTTTGCTAACGGGTGTCAGGAGAACCCTAAAGGCTTCCGCATTGGTTCTAAAAACCCTGACCTCAGGGAACGCGACGCCTAATTTCGCGGCTCGGAGTGCCGATCTTGGGATCGGTTGAAGGCCGGTAAGGGAGACATTCAATCCGCTGGCGAGCAACTGCTTCACTGTCATCACGAGTTGGGAGATGCCGGTGGAATCGATTAGCGGGACATCGGAGAGGTCGATAACAGCGTGCTTCCCTCCCTCCTCCGGATGAATTTCGGAAGTCAACCGGCTCGCTGATCCGAAAAACAAGGCACCGTTAACCTTAAAGTAGAGAATTCCATCGGGTACCGTGATCGGGGCGGTATTCTTCTCGGCTTCCTGATCATTGTTAGGTTCATCAACCCCTTCCTTAGTCGCGGACATCTCTGACATGCGGTACATGAAGAGAATGGAGGTGACAATGACCCCAACGGCGATGGCGGTGACCATGTCAAAGAGGATGGTCAGTACCGCGCAGAGGATGAGAGTCAACCATTCCTCCCTGTCGGCCGTGCGTACGATATCGACGCAACCCCTTAGATCACTCATGAAATAGGCAACATAGATCAACAACGCCGCCATTGCTGCGAGCGGTAAATAGCCGAGATAACGGGAGAATAGAAGGATGGAGGCAAAAAGGAAGATGGAATGAATCACCGAAGCCCAGGGACTGGTTCCCCCCGCTTGTATGTTGGCTGCCGTCCTCGGAATAGCACCGGAGACGCTGAAGCCCCCAAAAAACGGCGATATCATGTTCGCGAGCCCGTGGCCGATCAATTCCCCGTTGGGATTGTTCCGTGTCGACGTCAACCTGTCACCGCAGACGGCGGTAACAAGGGTCTCGATTGCGCAGAGCACGGCGATAGTGAAGGCTCCCTTGAAAAGGCTCATGAATCCGGCGAAGGAGTCCAGGAGACGCATTCCGTCATGAAGCATCCAGGGAAGCTCAAACTGTGGCGGAATCGGCGGGATTCCGTGGAACATCTTCCCGTTAGCCACGATGGAAAAATGGTTTTCAATCGTGTTGAAATGAAGGGAGGGCTCCAATGTCGGAAGAATCACTCCGAGAACGCAGGAAATGGGCAGGACAACAAGTGCCGCCGGGATATTCTTGAAAAAATAGGACCAGACAAAAAGTGCGACGAGAGTAAATGTCCCCAGAACCATATCGGCGGCGTTACAAGAGTGCCAGTGGCTCAATACGGTGTTGAACTCGCTGACGATCGAGTTAGTAGGAGGCGCGATAACGCCGGAAAAACTCCGAAGTTGAAGGATGATCACCGAGATTGCGATCCCAAGGGTGAAGCCCGCAATGACGGGGAAGGAGATAAAATCAATCAGCTTCCCAAGTTTCAAGAGACCCAAGAGAAGCAGAATCAAGCCCGCGAAGGCGGTCGTGATCATCAGTCCGGCAGATCCAAAATCCCTCGCGATCGGAATCAGGATGACAATGAAAGCGGCGGTCGGTCCCGAGACCTGGTATTTCGACCCGCCGAAAATTCCCGCTACAAGGCCGCCCACAATTGCCGTGTAAATTCCCGACTGTGGCGACATGCCCGAGGAAATGGCAAATGCCATGGATAGCGGAAGCGAGATCGCGCCAACAACAATCCCTGCTACAGTATCTCGAAAAAGGCGGTTGGCAGACAACCCCTCGCGGATACTGCTTCTCCAAGCGGTGCAGAAATCGGTAAAGAGGGCTAAGTTCATACCGGTTTGGAGATTAATAATTAACGCCGTCTGCATAGCAACGCTCTTTTGGCTGAGGTTGATCGGGTTTCACTCATTGTTGGGCGTTGACCCGGGGCGGGAGTCGCTTATTCTGATATTTCATATGCGGGGGAGCCAGCTGGCTGAGAGGTCCGGGACATAACGGACGACCCTTTGAACCTGACACAGGTCAGGGAGAGGACTCAGGCCGCGCCGTACTCACTACGCGTGGCCCTTTTATTGCCTTCATCCCACCCCTTTCCTCTTCTCCAACATAACAGTCTAAAAGTCTAAATCCTACTTTCATGATCTCCACCAAAGTCGATATCGAATCCAGCTACTCAGATCTTTCCAGCGCTGATGTGTTGCCTGCCAGTACCCGCGTCTATGTGGAAGGAACCATCCACACAGAGCTGCGCGTCCCGATGCGCGAGATCATGCTCTCACCAACCAAAAACTTCTCTGGCGAACTGGAGCCGAACGCTCCCGTCCGCGTCTACGATTGCAGCGGCCCCTGGGGTGATCCGGCTTTTGATGGTGACTCCTCAGAGGGACTGCCAGCTCTGCGTCAGAAATGGATTGAGCAGCGCGCTGATGTGGCCGCCTACGAAGGTCGCGAAGTTCAGCCGATGGACAATGGTTACCTCTCGGGCAAGCACGCAGAGTATGCCAGCACCGCCGAGCGGAACCGACTGATCGAGTTTCCAGGATTGACCGGAAACAGGCGCAAGCCGCTCCGGTCATCCGCTGGTCATCCCGTGACTCAACTCTGGTATGCCCGCCAGGGGATCATTACCCCGGAGATGGAGTTCATCGCCATCCGCGAGAATATGGGTCGCGCCCAGCAGACCACGCTCTCCGATCTCTCGAACGACATCGTGCGCAACGAACTCGGGAAGCAGCACTCCGGATCCGGCCAGCTTTCCCCTTTGCCACAAAGCCCCTATACTCCCTCGATCTTTAGCCGCTTTCCGCAGCGCATACCCGCGGAGATCACTGCCGAGTTCGTCCGCTCCGAGGTGGCGGCGGGCCGCGCCATCATCCCTGCAAATATCAACCACCCTGAGCTCGAGCCGATGATCATCGGGCGCAACTTCCTGGTGAAGATCAATGCGAATATTGGAAATAGTGCCGTCGCTTCTTCGATCGAGGAAGAGGTCGAGAAGATGCGCTGGGCCACCAAGTGGGGTGGCGATACCGTCATGGATCTCTCCACCGGCAAGAACATCCATGCCACACGCGAGTGGATCCTGCGGAATTCCCCCGTTCCGATCGGTACCGTCCCAATCTATCAGGCACTGGAAAAAGTTAATGGCAAGGCCGAGGACCTCACCTGGGAAATCTTCCGCGACACACTGATCGAGCAGGCTGAGCAGGGGGTCGATTACTTCACAATTCACGCCGGAGTCCTACTCCGCTTCGTCCCGCTTACTGCCAAGCGCATGACTGGCATCGTCAGCCGCGGCGGCTCGATCATGGCCAAGTGGTGTCTCTTTCACCATCAGGAGAACTTCCTCTATACGCACTGGGACGACATCTGCGACATCATGGCCGCCTATGACGTCAGCTTCTCGATCGGCGACGGCCTCCGTCCCGGTTCCGTGGCCGATGCAAACGACGAGGCCCAGTTCGGCGAGCTAAAGGTCCAGGGTGAACTCACTGAGCGCGCCTGGGCGAAGGGAGTTCAGGTCATGAATGAGGGCCCCGGCCACGTCCCGATGCACATGATCGAGGAGAACATGGCCAAGCAGCTCGAGTGGTGCCACGAGGCCCCTTTCTACACGCTCGGACCTCTCACCACCGATATCGCCCCCGGCTACGACCATATCACCAGCGGTATCGGGGCGGCCATGATCGGATGGTACGGCTGTGCCATGCTCTGCTACGTCACGCCGAAGGAACACCTCGGTCTGCCCAACAAGAAGGATGTGAAGGACGGAGTCATCACCTACAAGATCGCCGCCCACGCCGCAGACCTTGCCAAGGGACACCCCGGTGCCCAGTACCGCGACAACGCGCTTTCCAAGGCCCGCTTTGAGTTCCGCTGGGAGGATCAGTTCAATCTTGGGTTGGATCCGATCACCGCCAGGGAGTTTCACGACGAGACACTGCCACAAGAGGGAGCTAAGTCAGCCCACTTCTGCTCCATGTGTGGCCCCCACTTCTGCAGCATGAAGATCTCCGAGGACGTCCGCCAATACGCCGCCGCCCAAAACCTCTCCGAGGAGGAAGCTCTCAAGAAAGGCATGGAGGAGAAGTCCAAGGAGTTCGCTGAGCAAGGCGCAGAGCTCTACACGAAGGCTTAATCGGATTCCGTTTAAGATGAGCAAAGCAACTCAGTTTCAAGCCACACCTGATGGCGTTAAAACGCCTCGCATGTTGCAAGTTGAAAAGAAAATTGGTGCTTCTTTAGAGGATGATTATTTAAATAACTACATAAACGGTAGTCTTGGCCAAAAGCGATTAGCTAGCCGATGGGGTGTGGGCAGAAATTTAATTTTTGGAAGCTCAAGAGGGAATCGGAGAAATTGGGTGCAGATGCTTAAGTTGCCGAAAAAATCTTCTGATGCTGACGAAAATACAACTTCCTCCTACACAAATGAGGGGTGTGAGATTTGTAAGATTGAAGGCATTCCACTTGAAGGTGCTCACTGGGTTGCAGCTCGGGACGGTGGATCTACCAAAAGCTTTAATATTATTAAGCTCTGCCCTAATTGCCATACTCTGTTGGATCATTCAGAGGACGAAAGCATTACATCAAGAGTTAGAGAAGTGCTTCTTACTCGCACTGCTGAACAGCTGTTAAATTCAACGAGTTCTAGGGAAATAGAATTTCAA